>JBNATO010000026.1:0-14019 GCA_049701555.1 Thermacetogeniaceae bacterium
CTTTAGGAGGATTATCGCTGTCAGGCTTACCAGAAAAGACCTTCCCAGATGGAGAGTGAATGATGGAATTGAGATCACTGTGATCAAGCCGAATGAAAACTTAGGAGGTATACTGGAGTTTTCAGGTAAAAGGGCGCAGAAGAATATCTTGTTGGGGTATTACGACGCTTTGAGGATTTTAAAGGGTTATGTCGGTAATAAGTACTGCATCGAACTCGCAGAAGATGATGAGTATTTTTTCAGCATGCTGTTGCGGGTAGATGAAAAACGCCTCAAAGAGACAGTTAAGAGGTTAGGTCTTTCCGAGAGCGTTCCTGTAAGAAGGGTGCTCCTGGAGAGGCTGATCCCCATATCGATAGAGCTCCTGGGGCTCCCTCCCAGCGCTTCCTATAAGGATCTGGTGATCGCTCTTTTGGAACGGGCTGCTGAACGGTTAGGGATTGGGAGGTTCCGGGTATATAGGTATCATCAGCTTTACGAAGAGATTGTCGAGAGATGGAGAATGGCTAGGGTGAGCAGAAGAGCGGGTCTGCCGAAGATTTTCAGAGGGAATGAGCTTGTACTGAAGGCTATGGGTGAACGGGTGCTTGACGAGTTCACTGATCTTTTGTTAGGGCATTAAAAAGGTTTTGGTATAATTTCTTTTGGGTGCATCCGGAGGGCGTTTTCTTCGTGCTGCTCAGGGGTTTGTGCTAGGGAGGAAAAACGAGGAGAGGAGAAGCATGAGGTACAGAAAACTTGGCAGGACTGGACTTCAGGTTTCGGAGATCGGATTCGGCGGGATCCCCATTCAGAGGATCTCTCGCCAGGAAGCTGCTGCTGTGATCAACCGGGCGATCGATCTCGGCATAAACTTCTTTGATACTGCGAGAAATTATACTGATAGCGAAGAAAAGCTCGGGGCGGTTTTGAGAGAGAGGCGTGATGAGGTCATCATCGCAACCAAGTCGATGGCCAGGACAAAGGATGAGATGGCTGCGGATATCAGGAAGAGCATAGAGACGATGAGGGTAGACTACATAGATATCTACCAGATGCACAATGTAAAAGACAGGGAGTCTCTAGAAAAGGTGCTCAGTGAGGATGGAGCCTTGGCTGCTCTCAAGGAAGCTAAGGAAAAGGGGCTGATCAGACACATCGGTGTTACAGGCCATGTCAAAAGCTTTCTCATCGATGTGATAAAAACAGGTGAGGTTGAAACAGTCCAGTTCCCATTCAACCCGATTGAGACCGATGGCGCTGAGGAGTTGCTGAGATTAGCCCAAGAAACGAATACAGGCGTTATCGTCATGAAGCCGCTTGCGGGAGGAGCCTTTAAAAATCCAACCCTTTCGCTGCGCTATATTCTGACCCATCCTGTTTCTGTCGTGATTCCTGGGATGGACTCAGTGAAACAGGTGGAGGAAAACGCCGCTGTGGGAAACGCCCCTCTGGAGTTATCTCCAGAGGAAAGAAAGACTCTGGAAGAGGAAGTTGCCAGATTAGGCAAAACCTTCTGCCGGCGCTGCGAATACTGTCAGCCCTGCCCTCAGGGCATTGACATCCCGATGGTCTTCTTGCTCGACGGCTACTATCAGAGGTACGACCTCAAAGAGTGGGCGAGACAGCGCTATGAGGGATTGAAGGTGAAGGCTGATGCCTGCCAGGAGTGCGGCGAGTGCGAAGAGAAATGCCCTTACAGCCTCCCGATCCGCAGGATGCTGAAGGAGGCGGCAGCCCGCCTGGGGTAAGCAAAAAAGAAAGGCTTTGGCCTGAGAGCTGCTGTTTCGATGGCAGGAGTATGGTGACCATGGAAAATGAGCAACAGGGTGATTTCATAAAGTTCCTCGGAACCGGAGGCGCCCGCGTTGTGGTTTCGCGCCAGGTGCGCTCTTCTGCTGGGGCGTGGTTGAGGCTTTCCGGCGTGAACCTCTATCTCGACCCAGGCCCAGGGGCATTGGTGAAGTGCTGGAAGAGCAGACCACCTCTCGACCCTACTCATCTAGATGGTATTTTTCTCACGCACCGACACCTGGATCACGCTGGGGATCTGAATGCCCTCGCAGAGGCTATGACAGATGCCGGATCTAAGAAGCGCGGCAGCATATTCCTCCCCTCTGATGCTCTTGGGGAAGAGCCCGTGTTGTTTCGCTATCTTTGGCCGCTTGTGGAGCGCATTGAAATATTAGAACCTGGTAAAAGTTACCGCTTAAAGGAGCTTGTTTTTACAACGCCTGTAAGGCATCGACATCCTGTGGAAACCTACGGCCTGCTCCTGATGTCCCCATGGGGGAGGATCGCCTGGATCGCTGATACCCTTTTTTTCTCTGAGCTCATCGACTGCTACAAAAGCGAACTCTTGATACTCAATGTCCCTATCTTGGAGCCGCGGTCAGGCGGTGAGATTCAGCATCTTTTTCTGCAAGATGCCCGGCTTTTGATCCAAGAGATCCGGCCGAAATTGGCTGTGCTGACTCATTTTGGAATGACCATGCTGCGTGCAAAACCCTGGCTATTGGCCGATAGGCTCAGCGAGGAGACGGGGATAAAGGTATTGGCTGCACAGGATGGGATGACTCTTTTTTTATCGGATGTTTTTTCAGAAGGCTGATGAGAAACATTGCAGATGATTAAAGAATCGGGCTATGCTGAAGAGGGGTGAAGGGAGTTGCCTTTGACCTGTGGAATCATCGGTCTCCCCCTGGTGGGTAAAACCACTCTGTTCAACCTGCTGACACAGGCAGAAGCAGAGACATCGTCCTTTGCCGGTCGCACTAAGACCAATGTGCGTACCGCAGTGATACCTGATCCTCGCTTGGATTATTTGGCGTCGCTCTACCGTCCGCGCAAGGTCACACCTGCTACCCTTGAGGTCATCGATATTCCTGGCCTGACGCCGGGGTCGGGCGCGGCTTTTTTGGCTGCTGTGCGCCAGGTAGATGCGCTTGTTCAAGTGGTGAGGGCGTTTCGGAACGAGGCGGTTGTACATGTGAAGGAGACTATAGACCCCCTTCGCGACATGGAGATCCTCAACACCGAACTGTTGCTTGCAGATATGCAGATGGTGGAGACAAGGTTGGAAAGGATCGCTGCTGGGAAGAAGGTCAAAAAAGAAAATCTGGTGGAACAAGCTGCGCTGAAGCGTTGCCTCGAGGCTTTGGAGCAGGAGATGCCGATTGCGGAAGCAGGGTTATCAGAAGAGGAGTGGCAGGCTATTCGTTCCCTGGATTTCTTGACAACTAAGCCGATGATCATTGTGGTAAATATTGACGAAGAGCAGCTTCAAAAGGGATACTTTGAGAAAGAAGAAGAGGTTTTAGCTTATTCTTCAGAAAAGGGGATTCCTGTGCTCAAGATCTGTGCTCAAATCGAGGCTGAGATCGCCCGGTTGGAACCTGAGGAACGGATTGATTTTATGAAGGAGTTGGGGATCGAGGAACCAGGGATCGCCCGTTTGGCTAGGACAATTTACCGCCGCTTGGGCTTGATCTCCTTCCTCACAGTGGGCGAGGATGAGGTGAGAGCCTGGACGATCAAGGCTGGTACCAATGCCCGCGCGGCGGCAGGCAAGGTGCACAGCGATATGGAGAGGGGTTTTATTCGTGCCGAAGTGGTCAGCTTCGATGACCTGTATCGGCTTGGCGATATGCAGAAGGTCAAAGAAAACGGCCTGTGTCGCTTAGAGGGAAAGGATTACATTGTGCAGGATGGCGATATAATCAATTTCCGATTTAATGTTTAGGTTGTAAAAAGAGAAAATTAATGAAGGGTTTGGACGGTGAAGAGAAGAATATTTTAGGGAAAGATTGCCTGCTGGGGGGAAGAGGATGGAGGCGAAGGGGTTTTCGGAAGTACAGCTGGTGATTTTTCGTTTGGGTTCGGAGGAGTATGGGGTGCCGATCACCCAGGTTCAGGAGATCATTCATTACTCTCCACCTAGGAAAATGCCTGGAACACCTCCTTTTGTGGAGGGAATCATCAATCTCAGAGGAAAGGTGATCCCTGTCATCGACCTCAAGAAGAGATTTGAGTTGAAGGGGACAGAGGAATCGTCGGAGGATGCCCGGATTGTGGTGGTGGATGTCGGTGGCCATACTGTGGGGGTGATCGTGGACGAGGTATCGGAAGTTTTGAGGCTGCCATCGAGCAGCATTGATCCTCCTCCGCCGATAATAGCTGGGATAGCTGCTGAGTATCTGTGGGGGGTAGGAAAATTACAGGAGAGGCTTTTGATCTTGGTGGATCTGGAAAAAATTTTGACTGAGAGGGAAAAGGGAGAGCTTGAGAAGGCTGAAAGCAAGCTTTCTGTGAAGGCAGGAGAATAGCTGAGGGTGAAGGATTTGTAAGAAGTGGTGAGCGGGATTCATCCCGCTTTTTTATAGCTAAGATACAGGGTGAAGAGAGAGCGATGAAAGGTATTGGCATTGATATAGTTGAAATTGAGCGGATAGAGAGAGCGCTTGCTAGGCACCCGGCTTTATTGCAGCGGATTTTTAGCCGGGATGAAATAGCGTATTGCCAGCGGAAAAAGTATCCTTTTGCCTCATTTGCAGCGCGCTTCGCCGCAAAAGAGGCGGTGAGAAAGGCGTGCAAATGCATCCCTGGCAGGGATGCCATGCCTTGGTGCGAGATCGAAGTGGTTTCAGATGGTACGGCGCCCAAAATTCGCCTCTCAGGGAAGGCAGCATGGGTTGCGGAACAAAAAGGGATTGCGGATTTTCTCATCAGCCTCTCTCACTGCAAAAAGTATGCCTGTGCTGTTGTTGTGGCTATTGGATGGGACTAGCCAATTTTGATTGAGAAGGTGGTTGTTCGCTATGAGGTTGGTTAAGGCTGCTGAAATGCGTCAGCTCGACCAGGAGGCGATGACTCGCTACCAGATCCCTGGGCTGGTGCTTATGGAGAATGCCGGGCTGAGCGTCGTTAAAGCTGTGTTGGATATTTTTTGGGATCATTCCACCAAGGGCAAAAAAGCTTTGGTCGTGGCTGGGCCTGGCAACAACGGTGGCGATGGCCTTGTGGTTGCTCGCCACCTTTATAACAGAGGTGCAGAAGTTGAGGTTTTTTTGGCGGCTCATCCTGACTTCTACCGGGGAGATGCTGCAGTAAATATGCAGATAATAAAGGCGATAGGGGTCCCTTATCATGTCTTTGGCGAAGAGTCTGTTGAGCAGCTCCAGGCAGCTGCAGAGCATGCTGACCTTATAATCGATGCCCTTTTGGGAACCGGTTTTAAGGGGGCTCCCAGGGAGCCGATAGCAACTATGATTGATATAATCAACAGATCAGGCAAACCGGTTCTTGCTGTTGATCTCCCCTCAGGTCTCGATGCCGATAGCGGCAGGGTGGAAGGAGCATGTGTCAGAGCCAAGTGTACTGTCACGATGGGCTTCCCTAAAGTCGGGCTTTACGTCTATCCAGGAGCTGAATATGCTGGCAGGGTTGTTGTTGGGGATATTTCCTTTCCTCCGGAGCTGAGGGATGAGAAAGCAGGCGAGTTCACTCTGCTCGATCAGCAGACTGTTGCGGGATATCTCCCGCTGCGGCTCTCCACCCACCACAAGGGGAATTATGGACATGTGTTGGTCGTCGGGGGAAGCCGTGGATATACCGGCGCTGCTGTTCTAGCTGCCAATGCGGCGCTAAGAAGCGGTGCAGGGCTGGTTACTGCTGTTGTTCCACAGTCTCTTTATCAGATAACTGCTTCCAAGCTGACGGAAGCGATGACTTTCCCTGCCCCTGATACAGATGGAGGATTTTCTGGGACTGCATTGAATGCCCTGAGCGAACTGCTCAGAAGAGCGAATGTCTTGGCTATAGGCCCAGGTCTCGGTCAGCACCCTGAGACAGCTGTCTTTCTCAGAGAGCTTTTGTCGAGTGTTGAGCTGCCGATGGTGATCGATGCCGATGCCTTGAACATATTGGCAAAAGACAAATCTCTGCTTCTCGATCCGCGGTATCGGGAAAGGCGCAGGAAGTGGGTCTTAACACCCCATCCTGGGGAGATGGCGCGGTTGCTGGGGACATCGATCCCAGAGGTACAGAACGACAGAGTGGAAAGCGCTACTCGGGCGAGCCGGGAGTGGGGAGTTACTGTTGTGCTGAAGGGGGCGGGGACAGTTATTGCAGCTCCTGACGGAAAGGTTTTGATCAATCCCACTGGAAATCCTGGACTCGCCTCAGGCGGGACAGGGGATGTTTTGACAGGGTTGATCGCTGGGTTGCTCGCCCAGGGTCTGGAACCGCTTGAAGCTGCAGGAGCAGGGGTTTTTATCCACGGCTGGGCTGCGGATAGGATAGCTTCAAGAAAAGGGATGGCGGGGCTGGTTGCAGGGGACCTTATCGAGGAGGCGCCCTTTGTCCTAAGAGATCTTTACCGATTGAAAGAGATGGAGGCGGTGGAGAATGGGACGCCCTGCTTGGGCGGAGATCGATCTTGATGCTCTGGCACATAACGTGCGCGAGATCCGTAGGGTCACCCATCCGAAGGCTCAGATCATGGCAGTTGTCAAAGCGAACGGCTACGGACACGGCGTTGAGCCTGTGAGCAGGACCGCTTTGTGCAACGGAGCAGATTGGCTCGGTGTTGCTCTTTTGCAGGAGGCTGTTTTGCTCCGTGAAAAAGGGATAAATGCGCCTCTGGTAATCCTCGGATATACGCCGGACGAAGACGTGGAGGATGTGGTTGCTTACGACATCGCTCAGACCATCTTTACTTGGGAAGGGGCTCTGGCGATGGCTGCAGCTGCCAAACGCCTCGGTAAGATTGCCAAGATTCACATCAAAATCGACACAGGGATGGGACGCCTCGGTTTCCCGCCAACCAAGGAAACGGTTGAAACGATTTTTAGGATCGCTCATCTTCCTGGGGTGGAGGTGGAAGGGATCTATACCCATTTTGCCGCAGCTGATGAGGCAGATAAGAGTTTTACAGAGGAGCAGTTTTCTCGCTTTATTTGGATTATTAAGCAACTGGTTGCGAGGGGAGTATACATCCGCTGGAAACACTGCGCTAATTCTGCGGCTTTGCTCGATCTGCAGTATACGCACTTGGATCTCGTCCGTCCCGGGATTGTGCTCTACGGGCTTTTCCCCTCTCCCGAAGTCCGTCATGATACCGTGAGGCTTATCCCGGTGATGAGCCTGAAGGCCAGGGTGGCTTTTGTGAAAGAGGTTCCAGCAGGGACGAGCATAAGTTATGGGCGCACATATGTGGCAAAAGAGCCGAAGCGCATTGCCACTGTTCCGCTGGGATATGCCGATGGATACTCGCGCCTTTTATCCAATAGAGGAGAGGTGTTGATCAAGGGGAAGCGTGCCCCTGTGGTAGGGCGTGTCTGCATGGACCAGATCATGGTGGATGTGACACATATTCCCGATGTCGTTCAGGGG
Source organism: Thermacetogeniaceae bacterium (assembly GCA_049701555.1). Lineage (GTDB taxonomy): Bacteria > Bacillota > DSM-12270 > Thermacetogeniales > Thermacetogeniaceae > JBNATO01. The sequence continues at coordinate 7,372 of JBNATO010000026.1, forward strand.
GATGAAGTGGTCTTGTTAGGGCGTCAGGGCGAAGAGGAGATCACAGCTGAGGAGATAGCTGAGCGTATAGGCACGATCAACTATGAGGTCGTGTGTATGATCAGCGAGAGGGTCCCGCGCATTTACAAAGGTGGTGCTGCAGAAGAACAGAACATGGTTTAGGCGCGTGACCCTATCTCTTCCAGGCTTTCCCGCAAAACGCGGCCGATCCAATCGAGCACAGGCGGGGTGTTGAGAGGGATGCCTTCGAGCTCTTCTCGAAGTTCTCTGGTGTCGAAGGTGAAGCTCTTTTCATCCACGGTGTGCGTGTAAACGAGATCGATGTCTGGAGCGCCTGCGATAAACACGACCAGGGTAGAGACTAGGTTGCCGAGAGGAGCCCTATCTATGTGGCTGTGCTGAAAGGAGGCATGCACCTTCGTACCCTTGCCCGGTGCTGAGAATATCTCAACATCTCCGTTGCAGCGTTGCGCCGCTGCCTTAAAAAGGGGGAGGCCAAGGCCTACCTTTCTGCAGGTGCGGGTTGTAAAAAAAGGGTCAAAAACTCGCTGCAGAGTCTTTTCGTCCATTCCCTTACCGTTATCGGAAACTGTTATTTCGAGCCTGTCTTCCTTCAGGTTTTCTGTGATTGTAAGCTCTATCAGCGTCGCCCCAGCTTCCCTGGAATTTTCTAGGATATCAGAGATGTGTAGAGAAAGCTCCCGCACTCAATCCACCTCTATTCTGCTGTTTTTAAAGGCATCGATGAGAGCAGAGAAGGATAACTCCTCTAGATGAAAATGGGTGCGCGGCAGGCTGATTTCAGCCAGGCGGTGAGCATCCGAGCTTCCAACCACAGGGTAACGTTTGATATAGGGAAATTTAGCAATTGCCTGTGATTTTGTGATGTTGCGGGAGATCTCCACTGCTGATATCGGCAGGTCTGGAGGTATGAATCCCAGACTGGCGATGATGCTGAATGATGGTCTGTCTATGTGAGCAGGATAGCAGATGCCATGCCTTCTGTTTACTTCATTGACGACTTCTTCTACTGAAAGATCGGTTGAGGTGAGGAGCAGCCTTTCTTCGATCTCTACCACTTCTCCCTCTTTGTTTAGGACCTCCTGAACCCCAAACAGCTTCTCGTTGTTTTTTGCCAGGGGTAAATGTTGGTAGACATATTCCTGCCAGGCAAGGGCTTCTTCGGGTGTCGGAAAAAGGCAGATGATATGGACTTCTTCTCTGGTCTGCACTTCCATTCCAGGAACTACGAGGATATTTCTTTCTTTGGCTGCTTCCCAGAAAGGGACTGTGTTCTTGGCGGTGTTGTGGTCGGTTATGGCGATCATCTGTAGGCCGTTTGATTCTGCCTGAGCCAATACGGCTGGAGGAGTCATCTCTTTTTCGCCGCAGGGGGACAGGGCGGTATGGATGTGGAGGTCCGCTGCGACCCTGATCATTGGCGAGATACCTTCCTTTAACTTTGGTTAAGCAGTTGGTAGAGCTGCCCTGCGACCTCAAATGTTGGTTCCTTCGAGGTGAGCAGAACGATTCCTTCTTCTTCGGCTTTCGCTATGGTGGCTTCTTCCGGCTCCGCTCCTCTGCTGATGATCACCGCCGAGAGGTTCAAGAGGCTTGCGACTGCGACAACGTTGGGGTGGATCTGTATGGTGATCCAGACATTTCCCTCACGGGCATTGGACATCACATCGCTCAGAAGGTCAGAAACGTATGCCCCGGTTATGTGGCGTTCCAGCTTTGATGCGCCACTTTTTACAGTCAAGTTTAGGGCTTCTACGAGCTCTCTAACCGTCACTTGTTCTATTCCTCCCTCTTTTTATAGCGTCTGGTGAGCGGGGGTGGTGTTTTCTTCGCAAGTTCTAGGAGTTCTTGCTGGACCTTCATGATTTGCCGCTGGATTACGGTTTCAGGTGGTACCTGCAGAGCAAGGGTTAACATCTGCTCGGCGAGAGACTGTACCTTCTCCCTGAGGATGAACATGCAGTCGGTTTCTGATGCTAATCCGCGCACGATGTCCTCAGCCAAGGTCCTGCATGTTGGGGAGCCGCAGGCTCCGCAGTCAAGCCCTGGGAGCTGTCTTAGGATCCTTTCGGACCTTTCTAAGAGGTAGATGGCTTTGGAGATATCCTGATCAAGGCTCATGACGCAGTAAGGCTCGACCCTTTTTGTGGCGTTATAGAAGCCTTCCTGGTAGCTCTGCCTTATTTTTTCCTCGTTTTCTGGCTCAAATTTTGCCGCAAGTTGGTTTATCATCCGACGCAGAGTAACCCTTGCCACGAAGGGATTTTCAGCTGTGAAGATGCCTCCGATGGATCCCCCTTGGCAGTTTTGGCATTCAAGAAAATCTACGTTGTTGTTGAATCTATCGAGTTCGATCTCTTCCAGAAGTCCCAGGAGGTTGTAAACACCGTCTAGGCTCAAGAAGTTCTCTACTTGGAGGGACTTCGTCTGCCCGCCGATCCTGCCCCAAGCAAGTCCTAGCGGTGAAGCTTTCGCTGGAATGCTCACGGTTTTATCCAGTTTTGCCAATTTCACCCGGATCTCGCTGTAGAGATTGGATATGGCTAGCGCTCCGTCGACATTTGACTTTTCCAAGAAATAAGGGTGATGAATGGCGGCTACGTGTGCGGGACAAGGTGTGAGGTAAAAACAACCGATCTCTTCTGTAGAAACGTTATAAAGGGCTGCTGCTTCTTCCTTTGCCCTTTTTGCTGCGATTTCGACCGGTGGGAGGATGGGAAGTATGCGGTCTGTCAGAGTAGGAAATCTGAGCTGGATGAGGTAAATTACCGCAGGGCAGGAAGAAGAAATCCAGGGGCCCTCTCCTCGATGCTCTTCGAGGAACTGGCGAATGGCAACGCTTACCTCGTCTGCTGCTCGGGCAACTTCATAGACACCGTCAAAACCCAAAGCAGCGATTGCAGCGAGGATCTGGTCAGGTGTGTATTTTGTTTTGAATTGAGCAAAAACGGCAGGGTCAGGTAGGGCGATCTTGTATTTGTAGTTTGACAGACTCTCTTTTGAATCTGCTTTGGGGATCGGGGCATGGTTGGGACAGATCCTTACACATTCGCAGCAGTTGATGCAGAGTTCGGGGAAGATCTTCGCCTTCCCATCGCGGACACGGATAGCTGCAGTGGGGCACCGCTTGATACAATTGGTACAGCCTGTGCATCTGGCTTCATCAAGGAATATGAAGCAATTTCTTTCCATTTAGGCACCATCCATCTCGCAAGATGCCCGACATTTTGGTTCATGAAGTTGTTTTTTGCCTGTTATAGATCACGATTTTTATTTTTGTTCCGACTCCTACTTGGCTTTCGATCTCGAAGATGTCGGCGCATCTTTTAATATTGGGCAGGCCCATGCCTGCACCGAAGCCCATTTCCCTGATATGGGGAGGCGCTGTGGAGTAACCTTCCTGCATTGCTAGACCTATGTCCTGGATGCCTGGGCCCTTGTCTTCGGCCCAAATTGTAACCGCTTCAGGGGTTATTTCTGCTTTGAGTACTCCCCTTTCGGCATGGATGATGATGTTCATCTCTGCTTCGTAAGCGGCAACAGCAACTCTTCGTATAAGCGGAGCAGGATAACCGATCTGCTGCAATGTGTGTTTCAGGCGAATCGAAGCTTCTCCAGCGCTGAGAAAGTCTCCGCCTTCCACCTTGAAGCTTAAAGAAATTTTTTTGTTTTCATTTCCCTCAAAGTTCGTACTGATTTTCACATTTCACCACACAAAACCCTTTTTATTTGCAATACGTTTTTTAAAAAGGATTCAACAACCCGGTGCTTTATTTATTGGCCTCTTCCCCAGATTCTTTAGTATCTTCTCTGAGCCCTGCACTGTAAAGGATGCCGCTGCACTCGTAAAGGGGTAGCTTTGTCACAAGGAGTGGAATCTGCTTTTCTTTGGCGAGCTGGACTGTTTCGCCGTTCGGCTTTTTCCCGCGGACGAAGATGATTGCGGCGAGGTCGATGATTTCAGCTGTACGGATGACCTGAGGGTTTGTAAGGCCTGTGAGCAGAAGCGTCTTGTTGTGGCTGAAAGCGAGCAGATCGCTGAGTAAGTCGCCAGCGCAGGCTGATTTAACCTCTAGATCGAGCTTATCATGGCCACAGATGACTTCTGCCGAAAGAAGTTTGACTATTTCTTTTAGGACCATTAATGACGAGTCTCCTCCCCCCATTTAAATTTGCCAGTTTCCTGAAAAATTTTGTCCCCCTTTCTCTCTCTTTTTACCATTTATATTAGTATTTTACTTCTGTCGAAATAGAATGTTCTCTACAAAATGTCAATTTTCCTGCTTTGCGCTTTTTTTCTCTACCTTGTTGCGACATTTTTCATTTTATTGTGACCAGGATAAAAGAGGGATATAATAAAACCGTAGCCAAGCCGGTGGTGGTGTTGTTTGTTGGAATTGCTCTCATGCAGCCCTCATCAAACGGAGAAAATAGGCGAGCAGCTGGGCGTGCTGCTGGGGGAGGGAGATGTGGTGTCCCTCAACGGCAGCCTTGGGTCAGGAAAGACGGTCTTTGTACACGGCATTGCCCGAGGGTTAGGCGTGAAAGACCCTGTGTCTAGCCCAAGCTTTATAATCGTACAAGAGTACAAGGGAAGGTTGCCGGTCTTTCATGCGGACTTTTACAGGATCAAATCACTTCATGAGCTAGAGGAAATCGGTTGGTGCGACTACTTTGAGAGAAGGGGAGTAATGCTGATCGAATGGGGAGATCTCTTTTCCGAGGCTCTCCCTCTGCATTACTTAAGGATAGAGATTGAGAGATCAGAGCCCATAGAGACGAACAGGGTGATCCGTTTCGAGCCATATGGCTCTCGCTACGAGGCAATCGTCGAGGAGTTGGCTGGTAAATGCGGGTTCTTGGCATAGAAACCTCTACACAGGTTGTTTCAGTGGCTATTTGTGAAGAGCAGCGCCTGTTAGGAGAGGTTTCTTTTAATGCTAAGCAGGAACACATGCAGAGATTGATTCCAATGATCGATTCCATCCTCAGAGGATGTGGCATGGAGATCGCTGATGTGGACGCATTTGCAGTCTCAGTTGGGCCGGGTTCCTTCACCTCTTTGCGCGTAGGCCTGGCTACAGCCAAGGCGTTCGCTCATGCTCTTTTTAAGCCGTTGGTGGGAGTGCCTACTCTCGACGCGTTAGCATGGGAGTTGCGGGGAAATGCTGATCTGGTCTGCACCCTGCTGGAAGCTCGGAGGGACGAAGTGTATGCCTGCTTTTATATCAGCACCGATGAGGGGATGAGGCGCCTCAGCGATTACATGGCCATAAGCCCTTTGAAGCTCGCTGAGCGGCTTCAGGGGGATTTCATGAGCAGGATCACTTTTACGGGTGAGGGAGCGCTGGCTTACTGGGGTGTTCTCCAAGAGAAACTGGGTGAGAGGGCGATGCTGGCTGATCCGATACAGCTTTGGCCGCGTGCGGCAGCTGTAGCAAGGCTCGGCTATCTGAATCTGGTTGTGGGTTCAGCAGGGGATGCCAGGACGGTCACTGCTCTTTATGTGAAACCACCGGCTATTCGGCAAAAATGAGGGTGGAGAGAGATATGGAAGAGGTTGTGGTTCGGTTTATGGAAAAGGAGGATATTCCTGAGATAACTGCTATTGAGAACTGTTCTTTTCCCACGCCGTGGTCACAGCAGGCGTTTCTCAATGAACTCAAGAATAAATTCGCAGTATATTTTGTGGCTGTTCATGAGGGGAAGTTGGTGGGGTATGCTGGCATGTGGCTTTTTTCCGGGGAGGCCCATGTCACCACAATAGCGGTTCATCCTGATTTTCGTAGACGGGGACTCGGAAAGATGCTGATGAAGACCCTGATAGCTTATGCCACAGAGCGGGGAGCGGATACAATGGTCTTGGAAGTCAGGCCGTCAAACATACCGGCTATTAATCTCTACAAGAGTTTGGGTTTCCGCAATATAGGATGGCGCAAGAATTACTATATTGAAACGCGTGAGGATGCTTTGGTGATGATGTGTAACCTGGGCCGGGGAGGCCTGGAAAGCTCCAAGGGGGAAGGAGGAGCATGATCGTAAGAGGAGTTGTGGAACACATTGAGAATGACAGAGTTGTAATTCTGCTGAGCGAAGAAGGACATGTTGTTGAATGGCCGAGGGTTTTTCTTCCAGATGTTGAGGTGAGCGATATGCTCTCCTTTGAGGTTAAGGTAGAATTGCCCGCTTCTGAGGTTAAGAAGATCAACCCTAAGAGCTTACTCGAACGCCTGGCATGGCGCCCTTGAGATGGGTCAGCCAGCGAGCGAAGAGAGGATTGCGCCGATGTATATCTTGGGGATTGAAACAAGCTGTGATGAAACTTCTGCTGCCGTGATCGAGGACGGGCACTTTGTCGCTTCAAATGTGGTTGCATCGCAGATTCAAATCCACCGCCGCTATGGAGGAGTGGTACCAGAAGTCGCCTCCAGGGAGCACTTGGAGAAGATCAATGTTGTTGTGGAGCGCTCGCTGAAGGATGCGAATCTGAGTTTTTCAGACCTCGATGCCATAGCGGTGACGGTGGGCCCAGGGCTCATCGGAGCGCTGCTGGTAGGGGTTGCTGCTGCTAAGGCTTATTCCTTTGCGCTTAAGCTCCCGTTAATCCCTGTACATCACCTGGAAGCT
>JBNATO010000027.1:0-13987 GCA_049701555.1 Thermacetogeniaceae bacterium
CCCTCCAGACGGCAGAAGAGGATGAGCAGCACGAGGAGGCTGGCGCACCCCCCTGTCACAGCCCCGAAGGCGGCGCCTGCCGCTGCTAGCTCCACGCCGCGCCCGACGAGGGAGACGGCAGCCCAGAGCACAGTCGCCACCCTGACAACCTGGTCGATCACCTCGGAGACGGCTGTCGGCCACATCAGTCGCCACCCCTGGAAGTAGCCGCGGAACGCCGAGACGAGTGAGAAGATGAAGACAGCAGGGGCGATGGCCATGAGGGGGTAGGACGCCCTGGGGTCGCCGAGGACCCCCCCGGCGATTCCCGGAGCCGCCCAGAAGAGGAGCAACGACAGCAGGAGCCCTAAAAAAAATAAGAGGGCAAAGGAGAGGCGGAAGACCTGCCTGGCGCCAGCCCTGTCGCCGCACGCCCCCCTCTCCGCCACCAACAGGGAGACAGCCACAGGTATCCCCGTGGTGGACAGGGCGAGGAGCGTGGTGTAGACGGGGTAGGCCATCTGGTAGAGCCCGATCCCCTCGCTCCCCACGATCCGCGTGAACGGGATGCGGTAGAAGGCTCCCAGGGCCTTGACTATGATCCCAGCCAGAGTGAGCACAAACGCCCCGCCCAGAAACGACTCTCCCCTCACAGCTCTCCCCCTCGCCGTCTCTCTCCGTTACTAAGCTTACGAAGCCGCTCCCCCGGTTAGACCGCCCGAGAAAAAAATAAAGGCAGCTCTCTCGCTACCTTTTAAACCTCTGAAAAGTCCCTGCGGGACGATCTCTCCGTCACTGCTCCATCTGTTTCGCCAGGAAGCTTGCCGCAGTCTCAGCCAGCTTCAGCTCGAGCTCCCCCATCCTGACGTTCGGGTCCTTCGAGCAGATGATCACGGCTCCGATCGGGTCGCCCTCGGCGATGATGGGCGCGATCACCTCGCTGGTGAACTTGCACTCCTCGGCCTCCTCCTCGTTCAGGCAGCCTTTGCAGAAGGGATGTTCTCCTGCCTTGGGTATCAGCACAGGCTTGCGCTCCTCCATCGCCCGTTCGACGGCGGGGCCAATCGGTTTATTGAGAAACTCCTTCTTCGGGGCACCTGCCACAGCAATGATATTGTCCCTGTCAGCAATACATGCGATATGGCCGATCGCCTCGTGCAGGGAGTCGGCGTATTCTTTTGCAAAGTCGCCCAGCTCACCTATCGGCGAATACTTCTTTAAGATCACTTCACCTTCCCGGTCTACAAAGATTTCGAGGGGATCACCCTCCCGAATCCGTAGGGTCCGGCGGATCTCCTTGGGAATCACGACACGACCTAGGTCATCGATGCGGCGAACAATACCTGTCGCTTTCAACTTATCCATCCCCCCTTCGTCTTCAGAGTTAGGATTCTTCACGAATAGTATATAACCGCCTTGGGGGATTTATTCATTTTTTTCCTGCCCGATGCCTTACCTGGAGCCCGACTCAGGTGAGGCCATTTCTCAGGAGCCTCTGGTTGTACATGACCCTCCCGCGCTCCCGCAGCTCCTCCAGGTACCTCACGACAACCTGATTTCTCTTGGCAGCGAGCAGCTGCTGGCGCAACGCCTCCCGCACATCCTGGTAGCTGAAGCGGCGAGAGTAATCCCTCTCATACGCCCTCCTGATCTCGTCCTCGCTCACCTCGACCCCCTGGGCGACCATCTCCTCCAGCCTCTGGATGAGGAGCATGTCGCGCACCTGCCGGCGGTACTCGTCCAGGGTGAGCCCCTGCTCCCTGAGAATCCTGCGCATCCCGGCGATCCCGCCAGCCCTCTTCGCCACCTCAACCAAGTAGCCGTCAACCTCATAATCGGGCACAGCCACCCCAGCCCTGAGGGCGGCCTTCTTCAGCAGGGCGCGGTCGACCATCTTCCTCAGAACCTGCTGCTCCACCTGCCGCCGCAGCCCGGAAGCCGTGCCCTCCTCGAGGTCGATCCCGTAGACCTCCCTGTAGAAGCGAAACGCCCGCTCGCTCTCCTCCTGCCACTCCCTCAAGGTGATCTTCGTACCATCAGCCTTGACGACCCAGTCGCCCGAATCCGACCACCAGAACCACCCCAGGCCGATGGCCACGATCACGAAAAAGAGGGCGACCTGCCTCCCGTACTTCCAGCCCTTCCATCCAGTTTCCTGCAAAAACGCTCGCTGTTCCAAAGCGATCCTCTCCTTTTTTCCCGGCATAGCTGTGACGTCTTCGCCGCCAGCGCCGCTTCTCCTGCTGGTGATATCACGACATAACCTCACCCAGCATCTCCACAAGGTGCCCAGGCGAAAGGCCGCGCGTGTCGATGCGCGCCTCCAGCCCGCCGACCGCCGAGAAGGCGAGGCGCCTCCCGAAGACCCGCGCCCAGCGCTTGAGCTCGCCCCTTCCGGGCTTCGCCCCGTCGCTGAAGCGCACGACCATGGTGTGGTCGAGGTGCTGCACCTCGCTGATGCTCATCTCCCTCGCCCTCAGGCGCAGCTCCGTGAGCTTGAAGAGGTAGGAGACAGGCTCCGGCATGGGGCCGAAGCGGTCGCGCACCTCCTCCCTGAGGTCATCGAGGGCGTCGAAGCTGTCGACCATGGCCAGGCGCCTGTAGAGCTCCACCTTCTGCCTGGCGTCAGGGATGTAGTCGTCGGGTATGTAGGCGTCGAGCCTGAGCTCCCAGGCAGGGGGAGGCGGAGCGGCCTCCTCCTCGACCTTCTCCCCTTTGAGCTCGCTCACAGCCTCCCGCAGCAGCTGGTTGTAGAGTTCGAAGCCCACAGCGGCGATGTGCCCGTGCTGCTCCGGCCCGAGGAGGTTGCCAGCTCCCCTTATCTCCAGGTCGCGCAGGGCGAGCCTGAAACCAGAGCCGAACTCCGTGAATTCCTGGAGGGCGCGCAGGCGCTTCTCCGCATCCTCTGTCAGCACCTTGTCCCTTTCGAAGGTGAAGTAGGCATAGGCCAGCCTGTTGGAGCGCCCGACGCGGCCGCGCAGCTGGTAGAGCTGCGCCAGACCGAAGCAGTCGGCGCGCTCCACGATCAGGGTGTTGACGTTGGGCATGTCTAAGCCGTTCTCGATGATCGTCGTGCAGACGAGGCAGTCGAACTTCCCGTTGAGGAAGTCCCACATCACGTTCTCGAGCTCCTCTTCCTTCATCCTGCCGTGGGCGACCCGAAAGCTCGCCTCGGGGACAAGACCCTGGAGGTAGGCGGCGCGGCGCTCGATCGTCTCCACCCTGTTGTGGACGTAGAAGACCTGCCCTCCCCGCTGGATCTCCCTCCTGATGGCGTCCCTGATCACCTCCGGGTCGAACTCCAGGACATAGGTCTGCACAGGGAGCCGATCCTCAGGAGGGGTTTCGATCAGGCTCATGTCCCGCACGCCGCTCAGCGACATCTGGAGGGTGCGCGGGATGGGGGTTGCGGTGAGCGTCAGGACATCGACATTGGTGCGCAGCATCTTGAGCTTCTCCTTGTGGGCGACGCCGAAGCGCTGCTCCTCATCGATGATCAACAGCCCCAGGTCCTTGAACCTGACGTCGTCGGATAGGAGGCGGTGCGTCCCGATGACAACATCCACGAGGCCCTTGCTCACAGCCTCGACCACTTCCTTCTGCTCCTTCGGGGAGCGGAACCTGCTCAGGACCTCCACCCGCACAGGGTAGCCGGCGAAGCGCTCCTTGAAGGTGCGGTAGTGCTGCTGGGCGAGGACTGTCGTGGGCACCAGGACGGCCACCTGCTTCCCGTCCTGCACCGCCTTGAACGCCGCCCGGATCGCCACCTCGGTCTTCCCGAAGCCGACGTCTCCGCAGATCAGCCGGTCCATCGCCCGCGGGCTCTCCATATCGGCCTTGACCTCGGCGATCGCCCGCTTCTGGTCAGGGGTCTCCTCGTAGGGGAACGCAGCCTCAAACTCCTGCTGCCAGGCTGTATCCGGCGAAAAGGCGTAGCCAGGGGTCTCCAGCCTCTTGGTGTACAGCTCCAGGAGCTCCTTGGCGAGCTCCTTGAGGCGCCTCTTCACGCGCTGCTTCTGGCGCGCCCACTCGGTTCCCCCGAGCCTAGAGAGGCGCGGGACGTGCCCGTCTGGGGCGATGTACTTCTGGACGAGCGACATCTGGTCGACAGGGATGTAGAGGCGGTCACCCCCGGCATAGGCCACCTCCAGGTAGTCTCTCTTCCTCCCCTCTGACTCCATCTCCCTTACGCCGATGAAGCGGCCGATGCCGTGGTGGACGTGGACGACGTAGTCGCCTGGGGAGAGATCCGGCATGGCGTCAGCCTTCCCCCGGGGCTCAAGGCGCTTCCGCCTAGCCAGGTGCTTTCTCCCGTAGAGCTCCCCCGGAGTAACGACAGCCAGCCTACCAGGGAGCTCAAAGCCCCTGCTGAGGGTGCCGACGCCGACGTGGAGCCGCCCCGGCTTCAGGCTCCTCTGCCAGGATTCGCTCCTGATGAAGGCGAGCTCCTGCGCCTTGAGCTCCCTCTCCAGCTGCGGCAGCCGCTCCTCAGACGGGACGAGGACGAGGACTGACGTCCCCCCTCTCAGCCAGCGGCGCAGCTCCGGCGCCAGGAGGTCGGGGCGGCCGAGGAAGGGCTGCATCTCCTTGGCGACGAAGCTGACAGTGGCCTTCGGCTCCAGGCAACCGGGTGCTGTCAGGATCTCCGCCATGGCGATCTGGCAGGCTCCCCCCAGCTTCCCGAAGAGCTCCTCTTCGCCGAAGTAGTGCTCCTGCCACGGCGTGAGCGCCCTCCCCTCCTGCAGTAGGTGCCTGTACTCCGACTCCAGGAGGGCGATGCGCTGGCGGCAGCGCTCCTGGCAGCGCCTCGGCTCGTCGAGGACGACGAGGGAGCCCGGAGGGAGGTAGTCGAGGAGCGAGGCCGGCTCCGGGTAGAAGTAGGGCTGCACGAGGTGCATGGATCCGGAGTTCCCCTCAGCGGCCATCTCCAGGAGGCGCTCAAAGCGCTGCCTGAGGTTGGCCTGGGCGCTCCTCCCCTTCACCTGGCCGCGCCTCGACCTGTAGGCCTCCTGGATCCTGGCGGCAGCGGCCTCCGCCAGCTCAGGGTCGTAGATGAACTCGCGCCCCGGCCAGATCACCGCCTCCTCCAGGGGCTGCCTGGAGCGCTGCGTCTCGACGTCCAGCTCCCTGATCGATGTGACCTCGTCGCCCCAGAACTCCAGGCGCACAGCCTTGCCGCAGAAGGGGAAGACATCCAGGATGCTCCCGCGCACGGCGAACTGCCCGGGGCTTTCGACGAGGTGGCTCCGCTCGTAGCCGGAGCGCACGAGCCGCTCGCACAGATCCCCCTGGTCGAACTCCTCCCCAGCCCGCAGGCGCACCGCCGCCCCCATCCAGACTGACGGTGGGATCAGCCTCGAGAGGAGCGAATCGACCGGAGCGACCACGACAGGGGGGGCACCCTCTTCGCCGCTCAGAGCAGCCAGCACCTGCAGCCTGCCGGCAGCCGGCTCCCTGTCGGAGGCGACGACCTCGAAATGGAGGGGGTCAGCGGCATCGAAGACAAGAACATCCCTATCGGGCAAGAGGCTCTGGAGGTCGGCCTCCCATGCCCGCGCCTCCTCGTCCCCGGGAACGACGACCAGCAGCGCCCCCCTGCAGCCGGCATCCTCGTAGATGGCCGCAGCCAGGAGCGCCTTGCAGGGGCCATGCAGCCCCGACACCAGGGCAGGCACCCGGCTCTCCCTGAGGGCGCTCACAGCATCCCGGTATTCAGGAATTTTCTTAAAGATGTCGCGCATCACCAGCCACCCCGTTGCAGATGCCGATCTCATTATATCACCCGTCAGAGCGGGATTATACCTCAAGGCGCGCAAAGCCCCGCCGAGTTCGGCGGGGCTGCCTCTGAGCTAGGGCCGTATCACCTCAGACCAGTCGGAACGAACATATCGATGATGCCCACAATTGCCGCAGCGATCAGCGCCCCCAGGACTGTGACGCGCAGGCCAGGAACCAGAAACTGGATCAAATAGAAGATCACCGCGGAGACGATGAAGCCCACTCCACCCCTGGCGTAGGGGGAGATGCGGCGCCCGAAGATCGCCTCCAGGCCGTAGCCGATGGCAGCTATGAGCACAGCGGCCAGCAATGCGTGCCAGAAGCTGAGCCTGGTGAAGCCAGGAGTTATGTAGCTCACAACCATCAGCACGATCGCCGCCACGATAAACCTGACGATGTGGGCGAGCCAGCTACCCTGCCCGACAACCGCGCGCGGGCCACCGGCGTTCCTTTCCTCGTCAGCCAACCCCTTCACCTCCTTATGGTCAAACTCCCGCCCCCGCATCCCCGGCAAAACCCCGGGAGTGCGGGTAAGCAGTGTTAGTTTAACCATAAAAAGGAGGCTTTATGCGCGGCGGTTGTACCTGCTCATCGCTGCCTCGACGCCCTCCACAGCCCAGCAGGCTGCTGCCTCGGCGGCGAGCTCCAGGATCTCCTCGAGGCGCCCCCTCTCCTCCGGAGAAAAGGGGCTCAAGACGTATTCAGCGGCGTCCACCCCCTCGGGTGGGCGCCCGATGCCGATGCGCAGCCTCGGGAACTCCTGCGTTCCCAGGCAATCGATCACCGACTGGATCCCCCTGTGGCCTCCGGAGCTGCCTGCAGGCCGCAGCCGGATCGCTCCGAACGGGAGGTCGAGGTCGTCGCTCACCACCAGGAGGGAGCCAGGGGAAACACCCCACCTCCGCACCAGCGGCTGCACAGCCCTCCCGCTGGAATTTATGTAGGTCAGGGGCTGGACCAGCAAGACAGGAGTTCCGCCGATCTCCACGGAGCATACCTGGGCCAGGCTGTCGAACCTCCTCCAGCTCCCGCCGTGGGCGCTCCGCAGCCTCTCCACAACCATGTATCCGGCGTTGTGCCTCGTATCGGCGTAATCCTCCCCAGGGTTGCCTAAGCCGCAGACCAGCCTGAGGCCAGGCCGCTCCTCTTCGGGGCGCCTGCCGAAGAGCTCACGCAGCCAGCCCAACATTTACTCCTCTCCGGCCTCGGGAGCGGCTGCCGCGGCTGCCGTCGCAGCCTCTGCACCTTCCTCCGCAGCCTCTTCTTCCTCTGCCTCTTCGGCCACAGCCTCGACGATGCTGACGATGATCGACTCTGGGTCGTCGAGCACCTTGACACCCTCGGGCAGCTTCAGGTCGGCAACCGTCAGGTAATCGCCGATATCCAGCCCGCTGATGTCCGCCTCCAGATACTCGGGGAGCTTGCTCGGCAGGCAGGATACGGTGACCTCACGCAGCATGTGCTGCAGCACGCCGCCCTTCTCCACGCCCGGGGCCTCTCCGACCAGATGCACAGGGATCTCTGTCTCGATCTCCTCGTTGAGCGGCACCTGGAAGAAGTCCACGTGGAGCAGCCTCTGCTTGATGGGGTCCCTCTGCACCTCGCGGATCATCACCAGGTAAGGGGTGACCTTCCCGCCGTCACCATCGACGAGCTCCAGGTTGATCAGCGTGCCGCCGATGCTGTGCTCGGCGATGATCCTCTCGATGTCCCTCTCAGAGCACTGCACCAGCTTGTTGCCGACTTCCTTGCCGTACAAGACTCCGGGCAGCACCCCTCTCTTGCGCAGGGCGCGCAGCTGACCCTTTGTCCCATGCGGCCTCGTCTCAGCGCGCAGCGTGATGTTTTCCATCTTGCCACACACTCCCTCTCTTGTCTTGATTCCTGCCTCATTCCTTTAGTTTAGACTCATCCTCTCCCAAAAATCAAGTCGAAGCCTCAGGCATACTGGGAGACGAGCGCTAATATACTTAACTCAGATAGCCCTTGCTAAATTCAGGGAGGTGATCTCTATGCGAAAGAGCAGGGACTTTCTCTCCCTACCGGTGGTGAGCCTCGAAGAAGGGAGGGAGATCGGGCGCGTCCGGTCGCTGGTGATCAACCCCAGCACAGGGGAGGTAGCGGCTCTGATGGTGCAGAGCAGGGGCCTCTTCGGCGAGCAGAAGGCGATCCCCTACCAGCGCGTCGTCAGCGCCGGCAGCAACGCCCTGACCGTGCAGAAGGCCAGCAGCGCCGAGAAGCTGGCCAGCCTCCCGCAGATCCTCAACCTGATCAAGGAGGCCGTCCACCTCAAGGGAGCGAGGGTGATCACCGAAGGCGGCACAGTCCTCGGCGTCGTCGAGGAGTTTCTGATCGATCCCGCAACAGGGAAGATCGCCGCACTGGAGATCGCAGGTAGGCTCAACGACAAGATCCTGAAGAGGAGGGCGATCCTGCCGGCCTCAGAGGTGCGCACCATCGGGAGGGACGTGGTCGTCGTCCACAACGGCGCCGAAGAGGCGCTCACTCCCGGCGAGAGCCCCCTCGCTGAAGGGATAAAAAACCTAAAGGAAGGCGCCAACCGCATCCTGCGCAAGGCGTGGCAGGGGCGCCAGAGCCCAGAAGGGGGAGCCGACCAGCCAGCCCCCCCTCAGGAAACACCGGGCGAAGCGCCGAGCGACGGCGACGCCGACCAGAAGGCCTAGGGCGCTACTCCTCGAAGAGCTTGCTCACCGAGAGGTCCTCGTGGATCCTGATGATCGCCTCGCCGAAGAGCGGCGCCACAGTCAGCACCCGCAGCTTGTCGAAGGCCTTCTCAGGCGGAACCGGAATGGTGTTGGTAACCACAACCTCCTTGAAGGGGGAGGCTTCCAGCCGCTCCTTGGCGGGGCCGGAGAAGACGGCATGGGTGCAGCAGGCGTAGACCTCCTTCGCACCCCGCTCCAGCAGGGCATACGCCCCTTGGGTGATCGTCCCCGCTGTGTCGATGATGTCGTCGATGACGATCGCCGTCTTCCCCTCCACATCTCCGACGACGTGGAGGACCTCAGAGACGTTCGGCTTTGGCCTGCGCTTGTCGATGATGGCGATCGATGCCCCCAGGCGGTTGGCCAGGTCGCGCGCCCTGGTGACACCGCCGACATCGGGAGATACGACGACAACCTCCCCAAGCTCGAGGCTCCGGAAGTAGTCCGCCAGAATCGGGACTGCTGTGAGGTGGTCGACAGGGATATCGAAGAAGCCCTGGATCTGCCCAGCGTGCAGGTCCATCGTCAGGACTCTCCCCGCACCAGCTGCTGTTATGATGTTGGCCACGAGCTTGGCCGTGATCGGGTCGCGCGCCTTCAGCTTGCGGTCCTGCCTGGCGTAGCCGTAGTAGGGGAGCACCGCGCAGATGCGCTTGGCTGAAGCCCGACGCAGGGCGTCGATCATCACCAGGAGCTCCATCAGGTTCTCATTGACAGGAGGGCAGGTGGGCTGGATCAGGAAGACATCCGCCCCCCGCACGCTCTCGTTGATCCCCACGCCGATCTCCCCGTCGCTGAAGCGGTGGACGCGCAGGTCTCCCACGCTGATCCCCAGGTACTCCGTTATCTCCTCGGCAAGCCGCGGGTTGGCGTTGCCTGTGAAGACCTTGAGCTTATCTGTGCCGAGCATCACGCCGCCTCCGTCCTTCATCCTCTTTAACTCCATCATCGCTCCTTCCCTCTCTCCGCTCTTTTCTTTGCCCAGCCAGGGACCACCACCTGGCGCGAGCGCTCAACCGCAAGGGCCTCCGCCGGGACATCCTTGGTGATGGTCGAACCTGCCCCGGTCACAGCCCTTTCGCCGACAGTCACCGGCGCCACCAGGTTGGTGTTGCTCCCGATAAACGCCCCGTCTCCGATGCGGGTCTCATGCTTCGCAAACCCGTCGAAGTTGCAGGTGATCGTGCCTGCACCGATGTTCACATCTGAGCCGATGACGGCATCCCCGATGTAGCTGAGATGGGGGACCTTGCTCCCCCTCCCTATCCTGGCCTTCTTCAGCTCCACAAAATCCCCGACCTTGACATCCTCAGCGAGCGCCGTCCCGGGCCTGAGGTAGGCATACGGCCCGATCCGGCAGCGGTCGCCGACATCGCTCCCCACGACGAGCGACTGCTGGATCTCCACGCCATCGCCGATCCTGCTGTCGATCACCCTCGTGCCTGGGCCGATCACGCACCCCTCGCCGACAGAGGTCGAGCCTTCGAGGAAGGTGAAGGGGTAGATCACCGTATCCCTCCCCACTCTCACGCCGCGGTCGATGTAGGTGACAGCAGGGTCGAGGATGGTCACCCCCTCATCCATCAGGCGCTCGCACTCCCGCAGCCTCAAGATGCGCTCGGCAGCCGCCAGCTGGCGCCTGTCGTTGATTCCTGCGGTCTCATCAGGAGGCGCCACCACGGCGGCGACAGCCAGCCCCTCAGCCCGCAGCAGGGCGATGCAGTCGGTCAGGTAATACTCGCCCTGAGCGTTGTCGGGCTGCAGCTTGGGGAGGGTCCGCTCCAAGGCGTCGCGCCTGAAGACATACGTCCCCGTGTTGACCTCCTTGATCCCCTTCTCCTCAGGCGTGGCATCGCTCTCCTCCACGATCCCCCGCACAAGCCCGTCTTCCCCGCGCAGGACCCTCCCGTAGCCCGTGGGGTCGTCGAAGATGCTAGTGAGGATGGCAGCTGCCGCATCCGCCCTCCTCCGCTCCTCGACCAGCCTGACAAGGGTCTCAGGCTTGATGAGCGGGGTGTCGCCGCACAACACCAGAACATCCTCGCAGCCGGACGGGACCAAGGGGAGCGCCCTGAGGACGGCATCGCCGGTGCCCCTGGGCTCCTCCTGAACGGCGTACCTGTACCCCTCGCCCAGGGCCTCCCGCACCAGCTCCCCCTTCCGGCCGATGACGACGATCGCCTCTCCGATACCGGCCTCCGCCACGCTCCTCAGCACGTGAGCGACGAGGGGAAGGCCGGCAACCCTGTGCAGCACCTTAGGGAGGTCCGACTTCATCCGCTTCCCCTGCCCAGCCGCCAGAACAACCGCTACTACCCCTTGCACTGCCGCAAACCTCCTCAAAGCCATCAGCTGTCCCTGGTTGCGACCGCAACAGTTTGCAATTTCGACATCGACCTATCAGATCCCTCTCTGGCTCCTCAGACAAAAAAGGATCAAACCCCTTCCGGGGGAGCGAGGAGCTTCCGGGCGAGCTCCAGGTCGGAAGCCTTATCTACATCGACCCCGATCTCCGCATACGGCGTCACCACAGCAGCGCCGCGGATCCCAAACATCGCCGAAACCCGCCGCTCCGCATCGGCGACGCTCAGCGTCCCCAACAGGTACTTCAAGAGGATCCCCAACCCGACCAGCCCCGCCAGGGCGAGCGGCTTCTTCCTGAGCCTGATGAACTCCTCCGCCCGCGGGAGGCAGGGCTCGATGATCCCCCTCCTGACGAGGAAGAAGTTGCCGCCGGTAAAGACGCCATCCTTGAGGCGGGCGTAGGTGCGCCTCACGCCGGGGAACTTCCGCTCAGCAGCCTCCCGGGGGATGATCGGATAGTAGAGGTCAGCATCCCGCTGGCGGCACCTCTCCAGAAAATCCGCCACAGCCTCAGGGGTCAGAAACGGGATGTCTCCGGTGCACGCCAGGATCCACTCCGTCCCCCCCTTGTCCGGGAGCCCGTCCAGGACAGAGACCCCTCTGGCGAAGCTCCCCAAGGGTGAGGGCCCGGGGTCCGCGAAGAGCACCCCTTCCTCTCCCTCCCAGGGCTCCCTGTCCTCCTCCGGGATGACGAGGACAAGCCAGGCGATCCCGGGGCTCCGGCGCAGGGCCTTGACGACATACTCCACCATCCTCGCGGAGCCGATCTCCACAGCTGCCTTGTTCATCCCCGCCTCAGCGCCGGAGGCCTGGCGGATGCCGCCGCCTCCGGCCAGAACCACAGCGTTAACCTTATCGATCGCCATCTTCCCCACCTTACTCCTCCTGGATTTCCTCTTTGCCGCGCACCGCTTCCACAAGGCTGTTCTCGGCATTCTCTATATGCCTCCAGGCCATCGCCTGGGCGCGCTCCACATCGCGGTCGGCTATCGCCTCGACGATCTTGCGGTGCTCCTCCAGGGTCTTGCGCAGGCGCCCGGGGTACGCCAGGGAGACCGCCCGAAACCGCAGGATCTCGTCCTGGAGGTTGTTCAGGATCTGGATCAGCCTCTTGTTTCCGCTGGCGCGGTAGAGCGTGTCGTGAAACTGCGTGTCAGACTCCAGGAAGAGGTTGACATCGTTCTCCTCGATGATCTCCGCCATCCTGACGAGGAGCCTCTCCAGCTCCTCCAGCTCATCCTCGCCGATCCTCTCCGCCGCAAGCCCAGCAGCCAGGGCCTCCAGAGCCGCCCTGACCTCGAAGACATCGGCGATGTCCTTGAGAGAAATCCCGGCGACGAACGCCCCCTTGCGGGGCACCATCACCACGAAGCCTTCGCGCTCCAGCTTGCGGATCGCCTCCCTGACAGGCGTCCTGCTCACACCGAGCTCTTCGGCCAAGGGGATCTCCATCAGCCTCTCCCCAGGCCTGAGCGTCCCGTTGATGATCGCCTCCCGCAGCGCCTCGAAGACGAGGTCGCGCAGAGGCTTGTAGGAGTCGAGCCTGACAGGCAGCAACCTCCTCTCGGGCTTCTGGGCCACTATCCCCACACCCCCTCTCCCTCGCTGACGGTTTTGCAGACAAAGACAGCAGGGCAATCGCTCCTCAGCCTCTCGGCAGCCAGGCGCGCCTCCCTTTCACCAGGAAAGACGCCGTAGACAGCAGGCCCGCTCCCCGTCATCACCGCCTTCAGAGCACCGAGCTCAACGAGGCGCTCCTTCAGCATCCCCACGGCTGGGCAGAGCCTCGCTGTCACCCGCTCCAGGTCGTTTCCGAGGGCGGCGAGCACCCCCTCCTCGTCCCCTCTCTCCAGGGCTGCCAGGAGAAGCGGCGTGCGGTTTTCTCCGAACCCCGGCCGGTAGGCTGAGTACACCTCCCTCGTGGAGACGCCGCAACCGGGCTTCGCCAAAACCAACCAAAGCGAGGGGAGCGGCGGGAGGCGCCTCACCACCTCGCCGCGGCCCCTCGCCTCCACGGTCCCACCCAAAATAAAAAAGGGGACATCTGACCCCACCGCAGCGGCCAGTGAGAGTAGCTCCTGCTCCGCGAGGCCGAGAGCGTAGAGGGCGTTGGCTCCCTTCAGGGCTGCAGCCGCATCGCTGCTTCCGCCTCCCAAGCCTGCAGCCACAGGGATCCTCTTCCTGATCTCCAGCCTGACCCCCCCTGGGAGCCTGTCGGCCAACAGGCTGAGCGCCCGCCACGCCAGATTCCCTTCCCCAGCGGGAACCTCGGGGGAGTCGCACTCCACGGCGATACCCCCCTCTGTCCGGAAAAAGAGAAGCTCATCAGCGAGGCTTATGGTCTGCATCACCGAATGGATCTCGTGATAGCCGTCCGGGCGCAGGCCGCCGACGTCCAGGGTGAGGTTTACCTTGGCGAACGCCCGGAGCCGCAGCTCTTCCACCGAACGATCCCCCTCTTCGCCCTGCAAATACAACTGTCTTAATTATAAGACAAAGGGTGCAGAATTGGATACCAGTTCTGCAAAATCCCTCACGTCTGCAGAAGAGCCTGGGTGGGCTCGGCGCTGCGCAGCAGCAACTCCTTCTCAGCCGACGCCAAGACCTCCATGACCGGCTCCAGCTTCTCGTAGAAGACAACCACGACGTCCCCAGGGCACGCCCGCTTCAAGGCCTCTTTGACCGCGGCGATCTCGTCAGGGATGATGTGCAGTAGGGAAGGCGGCATCCCTCCCCTCCGGGCGCCTTTATAGAGGAGCCGCGCCACCTCCTCAGGAGCCCGGCCTCTCAGGTCCCTGTCCTCCTTGATGAACAGCTCGTCGAAGCCAGATCCGGCGACCTCCCCGGCAGCGACGATCTGCTCGTCCCCGCGGTCTCCCGGAACCCCGATCACCCCCAGCAGGCGGCGCGGCCTCAAAGACCTGGCGAACTCGGCCACCCTGCGGAAGGCCGGGGCGTTGTGTCCGTAGTCGACGATCACGGTGACCCTCCCCAGGCGGCAGACGTTCAGCCTCCCCGGGTTGTGGGAGTGGTCGGAGCCGAAGGTGCGCAGGCCGCGCCTGATGACCGCCACAGGAACCCCCAGGACAAAGGCGGCGGCTGTGGCAGCGAGGGCGTTTTCCAGGTTGAAGACGGCCCGC
>JBNATO010000028.1:0-13978 GCA_049701555.1 Thermacetogeniaceae bacterium
TTCCCTTTCCGCCTCACACTCCTCACCCTGTGGTTCTTCGCTTTCCGGCAAGCTGAACCCCTGTGCCCACAGGGTGGCAGCGCGCTTTGGGCCGTCTCCAGGCAGGCTGCAGGCGAGGCGTGCTGCAAGCAGGACCTGCTCAACGTTCTCGTAAAGGCCGAACATCTCCAGGCTCGCCAGGCCCTTGCGGAGGCTGTTTGGTTCCCACAGGTGTGTGATCAGTTCCTTGAGCCAGGCGCTCTCAGGGCTTGAGGCTCGGAGCACACGGCCAAGAAAGTAGCCTGGGTACCTCCGCCTCCAGACGCCTGTCACGGGCACAACTGTGGAGTTTGAAGGGGACTTCGCGCCGCGCTCCAGAGGCTCGCGGACCTTCTCAGCGCCTTTGACGCCAAACCAGAAGGCGACAGAAGTTCTCCGCTGTAAAGGTTTAGTCGATTTGGAAGATGTCATGCTCAAAGAACCCCCAACTGAATATTTTTTTATATGACCCTAGAAGCATTTTGTCATAGAGTTATTAGTTTCATTATATGGCATGACAAGAGTTGAACGCAAGCTGTCAGTTGCGGGAGAATGGAGACAAACAAAAGATCGAGGAGGTGCTCTTGAGTGAGAAAATCATCGGAGGAGAGAAAATTCTTCACTGTGCGCGACCTCGTTCTTCTCACAGGGCTTAGTCATGATACTTTTTACCGCCGCGTGAAGGACGGAACTCTCCCTGCAGTTAGGCTTGGAAGTCGGGGGAAGCTGTTGATTCCTGCTGAGGCTCTTCAGGGGGTGTTTGGAAGGGATGGTGCTGCTGGTGGCGAGAGCTCAGACGCTGCGAAGTGATGTGGCTGCCAGGCCGAGCGCGTGCGACGTTCATACTGAGTATATCCCCCTGGAGCTTCGAGGATGCCGCCGCTGGGTGCTCTGGAGGTGGGAGCAGAAGGGGGAGCGCTGGGCGAAAGTGCCGTGCGACGCCGAGGGGCGGCCTATAAACTGCCTGGAACGTAAGAACCAGATGTCATTTCCGCAGGCCCTCGGCCTCTTCTCGGCGCGCCGCGGGGTGGTCCATGGGTTCGGGTTCGTGTTCACGCCTGAGGACCCGTTCATCGGGATCGACTTCGACGCGTGCCTCGACCCACAGAGCGGAAGCATTGAGCCAAGGGTGAGGGAATTACTCGAAAGGCTAGCCACATACACGGAAACTTCGCCGTCAGGCACTGGCCTGCATGTGATCGGTAGGGTGCGAGACAAGCAGGCTCTCCTGCAACTGCTGCAGAGGCGCGGAACAAAGCTGGGGCCAGGCAACGTCTTCGGGGCGGGCCGGTTTTTCACGGTTACCGGCAGCATGCTCGACGGCTATGGAGAAATCCGCGACGTGACCGACGTTCTCTTCGACCTCCTCGGCGGGGCTGCAAGCGCTGCTCCAGACACCTGCGCAACACCCAGCCCGTTGGGAGACGAGCCTTCCAGCGAGGAGATCGAGGCCGCCATCAGCTCGGTTCGCCACCTGCTCCCACAGCGGGGACTTGCGCTTATCGATGGTGGAATCCAGACGGACGACCGCAGCGAGTCCGCCGCTGAGCTTGCCCACCTGCTGGTTGAGGCAGGGGTGAGGGATGAGCGGAAGATCGCCGTAGTCGTGTACGGCTCAGAGATCCACAGGAGGAAGTTTGCGGCACGGCGCGATGGATGGCTTGACGCCCAGCGCATCGCTCAGCGCGTGCTTGCTCACCACGAGAGCTTACAGCAGACCGTTAGCAAAATCTGGAGCGCCGACGAGCTTGTCAGGACCGACCTCCCCGAACCGTCGTGGCTCCTGCCCAACTTGCTCCCCGCACAGGGCCTGACGGTGCTGGCAGGCAGGCCCAAAGTCGGCAAATCGTGGTTGGCCTTGGATATTTCCCTAAGCCTGGCTGCCGGCGAGGAAGTTTTAGGATTGAGACCTCCAACGGCAGCGCCCACACTGTACATCGCCCTAGAAGACAACCCAAGGCGGTTAAAAAACCGCCTAAAAATGGCAGGTCTTCCCGCACCCCGTGATGGTCTGATCACCACAGCGTTTCCCAGCATGCCCGCGGCGCTTGAGGAGCTTGACAAGCTCATCCCCCGCTACGGCCTCAAGTTGATCGTCATTGACACATGGGGGCGATTCCGACCCGCACGGCGCGGAAAGTCCACCGACATCTATGCCCAGGACTACCAGGAGATTACCGCCCTCAAGCAGCTCCTCGATGCGCACGGCGTTGCGGGCCTGGTGGTGCACCACCTCAACCAGGCCAAGGACGTCGAGCACTGGTCTGACCGGATATTGGGCACCACAGGGCTGATTGGCGGGCCGGATACCCTTCTTGCATTAGCGAGAGCGCCACAGGGTGTCGTCTTTCGGGCTGTCGGGCGGGATGTTCCCGAGACCGAACTAGCCGTGGAATTCAAAGACTATCGCTGGCGCGTGCTTGGACCTGCGGAGACAGTCCTTCTTAGCGAATCCCGAAGGGAGGTATTGGAGGCTCTCCAGCTCTTGGGGGGCGGCACGGCGCAGGAAGTGGCGGACTACACAGGCAAGCCACCAGGCACAGTGCGGCGCCTCCTAGCGCACCTGCACCGTGACGGGCTGGTTGTGAAGGTCAAAGGCCGCTATTATCCGCTGGAGGGAATTGCCATGAGGCATCAAGGTAAAGTCGTCGAGGTGGACTTCACACAGTTAAATCCCACGCGGGGGGAACATGACACCACCGACGGTAACAACTAAGCGAACACTACGAGCGACATGAGCAACATGAACACAATGATCAAGGCGAGCAAAGCGAGCACCCCGAGCACAAGCGAGCAGAGCGAGCACAGCAAGCATAGGCGAGCGCTCGCCTTGTGCTCGCCCCATACCGAGCAGGGGCGAGCACTGTGGAAGCTAGATTTTTCAAGGCTTCCAGGGTTCAGTGCTCGCCCCTGCTCGCCCTGCTCGCCCACATGTAGGTTATGTAACCACGGGGGGTTGATCTACTGCAGGGATGATGCAAAATGTTCCCAAGTAAAAAACCCGCAAACCCAGACGCCACAAGGGTTTGAGGCCAATTTTTATGCTGGGGACAAAAGTGGGGACACTTCAGCAGCCAGCCCCCTCACCCTTTTCACATACACATATACACACCCATATACACACCACAGCACGAAACAAGACAGACCTAACCAGCCAAGGAAGCTGGAGAGGAAGCTAGAAGGAAGCTGGAAGGAGGCTGGAGGGTAATTGCGAACCAAGTTAGGACTTACGACCTAATCAGAATCATGCCTAATCCACGCCAAGCCAAACGTTCTAACCTGGCGGCACGCCTCAGGCCCATAGCGGCAAAACATAGGACGCTAGTCCCATTCAGGTTCAACACCACACACCTGTGGACACCCTGTGGGCACACGACAAGCCCACGGAAGGAGGTGACAGCCGTGTTCGACAGGGCGAAGCTGCGGAAGGCCCTCAAGTACCTGCGGAATCGCTGGGACAGCGCTACGATTGAATACTTCAAGGAGTCGTCACTCTGCCCAGACGCCTGCCCAAGGTGCGGCAGCGTGTGTATCCCCTTCGCCTGGGTCTGGCCTGAGTGGCCCAAGCTGCCGAACGAAGCCCGCTACATCTGCCCCAACTGTGGGCACTGGTGGCCGTGCTGGTGGTCGCCTGAGGTCGGGATGCTCAACCGCGCCATCAAAGAGGATGTATATTGGCAGCTTTACCACAAGCTGGCGAAGCAGAAGGCCCTGGGCTGTGCCGACAAGCCTCTGGCCTAGGCGAAAGGCCAGCGGCGCTTCATGCGGAGCTTAGCGCGGGAGCTGAACCTGCTCCTGCGCTTTCCTCCGCTCCGCTTTCTGCGGCGGTCTGGCTGGATCAGGTATGCGGACTCGGCGGGATACCCCTGCGGGAGTACGTCGCTGAGACCTTCCAGCTGCTCAGGCTTAAGCGCCAAGGTTAGGCTCTACCTCCTCCGCAGGTAAGTCTACCGCAGTGACCACCTGTGGGGCAATGGCGAGGTGCCGCTGACTTGCGTTTGCAGGTCTTGGGGCGTTGGGCTGGTCTGGCTTTGAGGCCGGGGAACCCACGGGATAAGGTGCTGAGCCAAAAGAAGAAGCCAGCAAGCTGTTTGCTTGCTGGCATGAGGATGTCTTTCAGGTTGCTTACCAGCTCCTGCTCTTTGGCTCTATAATGCTTTTGTCAATCAACAACAGCGCAGCGTGGAGGAGCGCTGCAACTTTATCAGCCAAATCCAGCGGAGCTATTTCACCGCTCTCTAATATGTCCATAGCCATTTCAAGGAGCCGAGATGCTGCTTCGAGAGGATCTAATACCGATGCTGGGCATGATTCCAGGAGAGCTGCTTCTTTCTCCATCCTCGGACACCTCCTTTCATTGTTCAGTTGGATTTAAAATTTGTTCTCTCTGTTGAACATTATATCACCCCAAGTGTACTTTGTCAAACAATTAGTCGTGTTATTGACACAACTTGTTCAATATGTTAAACTGGCAGTAGGATGCAGCTCAGAAGGGTGTTTTTGCAAAGTGCAGCTTGCAAGGCTGTTTCTGAGCAGTGCAGATAAGCCCACAGGTGTGTTGGAGGAAGCGCCGCAGCCAGCGGCCTGAAAAGGAAACGCGAGGCACACCATACGCCAAAAACCAAACACCCTGTGGGAGGATAAACGGCAGGTGAGCGGGTAATAGAGAAAGGAGGAGCCGCAGGATGGCGATAAAGTCCAGGCTGCACATGCTGATGGCTGAGAAGAAGATGAACATGTCGGATCTGGCGCGGGAGACGGGGATCAGCAGGACGACGATCTGGAGCCTGTACCACGACAAGAGCACCAAGATCGACTTCAATACCCTGGACGCCCTCTGCCGCTACTTCAAGTGTCAACCAGGAGACGTGCTGGTCTATGTCGAGGATGAGAGCGAAGGCGAAAGGAGGGAAGGGAGGTGAGGCGCCTTGCAGCTCTGAGGGAGTACGCCTGGCTTCTGCCCCCTGCTGTGGTCGCAGTAGGGCTGGCAGTGCTTCTGCTGATGAGGCTTTAAGAAATCGAGGAGGAAAGGAGAATGAGAGGGAGCATAACACAGTACAAAGGGAAGAGGGGAACCGCTTGGAGGATAGTCGTCGATATAGGGAAGGGGCCTGACGGGAGGCGCCGCCAGAAGCGGCTCACCGTGAGGGGCAGCCGCAAGGAGGCTGAGCGCAAGCTCGCCGAGCTTATAGCCGAGATCGAGCGCGGAACCTTCGTTGACCCAGGTAGGTTGACGCTGGGGGAGTACCTCCAGAAGTGGCTGGAGCACAAGGCCGCTGACCTTGCGCCGAGGACGCTGGACGGCTACAGGATGATCGTCGAGAAGCACCTTATCCCTGCCCTCGGAGGCATCAAGCTGACGGACCTGAGGCCGCTGCACATCCAGGAGTATTATAAGAAGGCACTGAATGAAGGCAGGAAGGACGGCAAGGTGCGATCGAAAGGCAAGGGGCTGTCGCCGACAACAGTTCTGTACCACCACAGGGTTTTGCACGAGGCGCTTGGGCAGGCCGTGAAGTGGCAGCTCCTGCCCCAGAACCCAGCAGAGGCCGCGACGCCTCCGCGCAAGGCCAAGAAGGAGATCGCCGTGCTGAACGAGGAGCAGGCGAGGACGCTGCTGGAGGCCGTCAAAGGGACGGTCTTTTATATTCCGACGCTGTTCGCCCTGTACGCTGGCTTGAGGAGAGGCGAGGTGCTCGGCCTGCGCTGGCAGGACGTAGACCTCAAGAGCGGCAGCATACGGATCAGGCAGACGCTGCAGTGGGGTGAGGGGAGGGAGCTCGGCTTCTATCCGCCCAAGACCCACAGGAGCAGGAGGTCCGTCGCCATACCACCTGTGGTCGTGAGCGCCCTGAAGGAGCACAAGAAGCTGCAGGCTGAGTGGAGGCTGAAGGCGGGAAGCGCCTGGGCAGACAACGGGCTTGTCGTCTGCAACTGCGACGGCACTCCCCTGAACCCAGACACCTTCTCATCGAGGTTCAGAGACCTGACCCAAGAGCTGTTCGGCACACCTGTGGGCTTCCACGCCCTGCGCCACACGTGCGCCAGCTTCCTGCTCGCCTTGGGCTGCCACCCGAAGGTTGTTGCCGAGCAGCTAGGGCACTCCACGACTAACCTGACCCTCGACACTTACTCCCATGTGGTTCCCAGGCTTCAATCGGGTGCTGTGGAGAAGCTCCAGGAGTACCTGGAAAAAACCCATGTGACAAAGTTGTGACAAAAAAGAGCTTGCAGCGATCTGGCAACATCTGCCAAACCCTACAAGCCCCGTCGTTGCTGAAATTTATGGCAGGGGTGACAGGACTCGAACCTGCAACCAACGGATTTGGAGTCCGCTACTCTACCAATTGAGCTACACCCCTGCGTTTTTGCTTAAGTTTCAAGGATTTCACGGTTCTCACATTTTGGCAAAACTCCCAACTACCAAAGGACTCGCTCAGCATCCATCGGACTCGCTACTGGAGCGACATCCGATTCTGTTCAAATGCTGGCTTTATTGAAATCGTTCAGGGTAGAGGACTAAACTCAGCTTCCAGCGGATTCTTCCGCTCAAGGTTTTGAGCCTCTTTCGGGTAACGGATTTGCACCTGTATATATTCTACAATGGTTTCGGCTTATTGGCAAGAGCAATCCCTGTGGTATCGATTCAAAAAGACCGGCTGGTGCTGCCGTCAGAGGTGTTGTTCAGGCAATTTTGCTTAAACATCTTTGCAGTCAAAAGCTCGAAATAGTTAACAGCAATCTTCAGGCTGTTCATCTTTTGACAATAATCATTTTTCTTGGCAATAGAATTCTGTCCCAGAAGGACTCTTGCATCCGTTCAGGTTTTTGCAGCGCTAATCGGCAAAGATGCCTATGTGGTCTCTGTATTTCTGATTCAATATTCATCTTCGATGTCATTAAATTCCCACCAATCAGGTATTTCATCGCAGTACCAGCAGAGAAAGTCAGAGTGAAGAATCTCTCCAGCTGTCTTTTCCTTCACCTCTTCGGGCGAGAGAGGCGGGAAGAAGAAAAGCTCAATACATGTATCAACCAGACGAAAGCCCACAAGGCGAGGTTTTACCGGATAGAGCAGAAAGTCGCCATATAAACGAACCACGCAAGGGTTGTCTGTATCTATGACTGCCCTTTTTACGGCAAAGTGGCCGTAACCCCCGAGGTGGCGGGAATCCCTCCCCTGGATTGCGTCAGCCCCATCGGTAATCTTAGTGATCAGCATCTACTTGGCACCTCCTTTGGGCAGTAAAGGCTTTTATTTAAGTATATACCAAAAGGTGGTTGCCAGGTGAGTGATAAAGCGATAACAAAGGCATATTTTTGACTGCTGACGGATATCCCTCATGCACCTGGGGCTTTGAAGCCTTGATACTATAGGATGTTTGTGTTATTATCAAGGGCAACGCAAATCAAACTTGCAAACTGCGCGATCGAGCCCGATATTCCACCGAGTGGGCTTTGTATCTCCTTTTTGTTTTTGAGGTTATTATAAATAGCGAAAAACAAAAAATTCTTTGATGTCAAAAGCATCATTTTTAAAGGAAACGAATAGAGTAGAGAATCGAGAATTCAAAGTACCGGGGTGAATTTGCATTGGTAGAGAAACCTAAGAAAGTTGCTGTGTTGTTGGGAGGCTGTTCTTCAGAACGAGAGATTTCAATTAGATCAGGAAAACAGATTTCTAAGGCTCTTGCTGAGTGTGGTTATTTGGTTCGAGAAATCGATCCCGCTGAAGACTTGGTGCGTTCGCTTGAGGAGTTTTCTCCTGATGTCGTTTTTATCGCCCTTCATGGCAGGTATGGAGAGGATGGGACGATTCAAGGCTTGCTCGAGATGTTGGGTTTTGTCTACACTGGCTCAGGTGTTCTAGCGAGTGCGCTGGCAATGGATAAGGTTATGACTAAGAAAATTCTGATATATGAGGGAATTGAAACCCCGCCTTTTTATGTCTTCAATGATGAAGAGCTGACAAAGGGAGATTTGGAAAAGGAAATAGCTAATGCTGTAGGTCAGATCGGATTGCCAATGGTGATCAAGCCTGCTCGGCAAGGTTCGACCATCGGTATTTCTGTAGCACGCAGTGAAGCGGAGTTAGAAAGGGCCATAAATGAGGCGTTGAAGTATGACACTAAGATTTTTGGTGAAAAGTTCATCGAAGGTGTTGAGGTGACAGCATCGGTTCTGGGTTCTACTCGGCCCCAAGTGTTGCCACTGATCGAAATAGTATCAGAAACAGGGTTTTACGATTATACTGCAAAATATAGCAAAGGCTTGAGCCATCATATAATTCCTGCACGTATTTCACAAAAGGCAACTAGAAAGGTGGAAGAATTGGCTTTAAGAACTTTTAAAGCACTTGATTGCAGACAATTTGCTAGAGTTGATTTTATTGTCGGAAAAGATGAAACTCCTTATGTTCTTGAGATTAACACAATTCCAGGTATGACAGAGCTAAGCTTATTTCCTGATGCCGCAAAAGCTGCAGGGATTTCCTTCTCCCAATTGGTCTCAAAGCTCGTAGATGAGGCTTGGTTGCTCGCAAAGAACTGAAGGTGAACTCTCGAGGTAAGCCAAAGCCAATATCAAAAAGTTGTCTGACGGGGTGTGAAAGTTGAAGGATTGCCAGCTGTTAAGAACCAGACTTGCTAAGATTGATGGAAAAGGTTACAAGGCATATCATGAAATAGAGGATGCATACGACTTTGGCAAGTTTTATCTTTACATCGATCATGTGCAAGGAGATCCTTTTGCATCACCTTCGAAGTTGAGAGTCAGAGTTGCCCAGAAGGATGCGGCTTTCCCTGCTAGTTTCTACCAAACCAGAGCTAGGAAAATAGGTTTATGCGACTATCTGGCGCGGTGTTTTGCAAGGGCGATTAACAGATACTCCGCGGGTATCCGGGGCACAGGGAAAAGCGGGCTGATTTCTATAGATTCCGGAAAGCAGGAGATCTTAGAGAGAAGCGCTGTTGTTGTCAATGAAGATTATGTTGAGGCGCGCTTTGTTTGTGGTCTTCCCGCCAGAGGCCGCACCATTATGGGTAAGGTTGCTGAAAAGATGTTTTTCCAAGAGATACCAGCAATTGTGGAAAACAGCCTCTTCTATTCAGCGGTTGACCACAAGGAGCTTGAAGAGTATGTGAAGCTGGTAGAAGATCAAGAGTATATCAGGAGTTCTCTTGCAGAGCGTGGTCTTGTAGCCTTTATTGCCAACGGTTCAATTCTACCGCGCCTGAGCGGAATCAGCGACCGCCCCTTGACGGGAGCTAATGTTATACCCTTTCAGAGCCCTCCTGAGCTGGAGGTGATTTTTAAAGTTCCGAATCATGGGGTCCTGACGGGGATGGGGATTCCCCACGGGGTGACTCTCATCGTCGGAGGCGGGTACCATGGCAAATCGACACTTCTCAGGGCGATTGAGCGAGGGGTGTATAATCACATCCCGGGCGATGGCAGGGAATGGGTGATTACGATCTGTGATGCTGTGAAGATCAGGGCAGAGGACGGGAGAAGGGTTGAGAAGGTCGACATCAGCCCCTTTATCAATAACCTTCCCTTTAACCAGGATACACGCCGCTTCTCTACGGAAAATGCCAGCGGCAGTACCTCTCAGGCTGCCAATATCATGGAAGCGCTTGAGATGGGGTGTAAGTTGCTTCTTATTGATGAGGATACGAGTGCCACAAATTTCATGATCAGGGATGCTCGGATGCAGGCGCTCGTTTCCAAAGAAAAAGAGCCGATCACTCCGTTTGTGGATAAAGTGCGTCAGCTATGGAAAGACTTTGGGGTTTCAAGCATTATTGTGGTCGGGGGTTCGGGAGACTACCTTGATGTCGCGGACCATGTGATCATGATGGATGAGTATAGACCGCGTGATGTCACTGCTCGGGCGAAGGAGATCACGAGAATGTATCAGCAGAAAAGAATTCCTGAGGGAGGGGACAAGTTCGGAGAGATCAGGTCACGAATTCCATTGCCCCAAAGCTTTGATCCTCAGCGGGGGAAAAAGGTCAAGGTAGGCGCAAAGGGGCTAGATACCGTCCAGTTTGGCCACTATCAGATTGAGTTGGATTATGTTGAACAACTTGTTGATGTCAGTCAGACGCGCGCTATTGCGGATATAATTTATTATGCTTGGAAGAACTACTTCGATGGCCAGCGAACACTCGCAGAGGTAATAGAGAGAGTAGAACAGGATATAAATAAGCACGGTTTAGATGTGATCGCTCCTTTCAAAGATGAGAAGCCAGGGGATTATGCTAGGCCGCGCAAGTACGAAATCGCTGCTGCGATCAATCGACTGCGCAGCTTAGAGGTCAAATCATGATGGGAGAGAGACATCCTATGGAATGTAGAGATGAAATTATCTGTCTAGGGGATAGTCTTACGTACGGTTATCCCTATGGTCCTACAAACTCATGGGTATCTTATCTTGCCCGAGAAAGTGGTCTTAGACTGCTGAATGCAGGAGTTAATGGAGATACTACTTTGGATATGGAAAAAAGATTTCAGCGGGATGTGGTGGAAAGAAAACTTCTAGCAGTTGTCATCCTAGGTGGTACCAATGATGCCTTCTGCAGTGAAATCACAATTGTACAGACAATTTGCGCTATGGAAACGATGTTAAGAGAAGCTATAAATAACGACATACAGCCGATAATAGGACTTCCTCTTCCTGTTGTTGATGAACCCTCGGTTTCTTCTAAGCTTGATAGCATCTGTGCAGCTTACCGAGACCTTTCCAAACGTTTTGAACTACCTCTAATAGATTTTGTATCCCCCTTTATTGATCCCGATACGGGTAACCCAAATGAACGCTTATATATAGATGAAGTCCATCCTAATAAACTTGGCTATGAGGTCATGGGCAAAACTGCTGTCAACTTTTTTAAGGATTATTTTGGCCAGAGGTAATCTGGCTTCACGTTGGAAAAGGCTGTCAAGAGCCTGCTCCTGACCCCTGGGAATTTGCGCTCAAGGTAATCAACTAACTGCTTCATTTCTTCTCGCTTGGTGTTGTGGTCGGCAGGACAAGAGTTTTTTATCACAGGAAGCTGAAATGTCCGCGCAAAGTTCTCAATTGTTTTTTCTCTGACGTAGATCAACGGCCTGATCAATGTCAGGTCGCGCCGTGAAAGGTAGCTCACAGGTTGAAGAGTTTTAATCCTCCGTTCATAAAAAAGGCACAAGAAAAAGGTTTCAATGGCATCATCGAGATGATGTGCCAGGGCGACTTTATTACACCCCATTTGTTTAGCAGCGGAGTGCAGGGCACCATTTCGCATCTTGCTGCAGAGGGAGCAAGGGTTAGGCTCCTGGCGATATTCGAAGACGATCTGCCAAATTTGTGTATGAACACATGACCAAGGGATGCCCAATTCTCGACAGTAATCGCGGATGGGCTCAAGTGAGGTGCCAAATCCAAGGTCAACGGTTATTCCAATGATATCAAATTTCACAGGTGAAAATTTTTTTATTTCTGACAAAACGGTAAGGAGTGTAACGCTGTCCTTGCCACCGGATAGGCCGATGGCAACCTTGTCTCCTTCATGAATCATGTTATAGGTGGTAATGGCTTGCCCGACAGGCTTCCAGAGTGAGTCGTGATAACGTTTCTTTGGCAAAGGACTTTCCCTCCTGGTGCTTAATTTATTATAGACAAGATGATTGATAAACGCAAAACATAACTTTTGCTATAGACATCTACTGACATATGGAGTTATAATTCACCAGAGGTGAGAAGAGAGAGGAAGATGTTTAACGTCGTGCTCTATGAGCCGGAGATACCGCAAAATACGGGAAATATAGCGAGGCTTTGTGCTGCGACAGGATGCAATTTGTACTTGATTGGCCCACTCGGCTTCTCTCTCCAAGACCGCTATTTGAAAAGAGCAGGTCTTGACTACTGGCACCTTGTGAATGTGACTTACTGTGATTCTTTCCAGGAGTTGTGCGAACTTTATCCACAAGCAACTTTTTACTTTGTTTCAACAAAAGGTAGGAGATATTATACAGACGTTGAATATCAAAAAGGTGACTTTCTTGTTTTTGGCAGTGAAACAAGAGGGCTTCCTCAGGAACTGTTGGAAAAGAACCAAGATGCTTGTTTGCGTATACCCATGGTGTCTCAGGCGAGGTGTTTGAATTTATCCAATGCTGTAGCAATTGTTGTTTATGAGGCTCTCCGCAAACAGGGATTTAGCGGTCTGAGTTAGTCTAAAGAAGGGGGAATTTCTTGTGGGGGACAGCAGTTGCTTGCCTCGGGAGTTTTGGGAGGAACTACTTCAGCTGTATGATGAGTTTATAAAACTCGGAAAAACTGACGAGCGAACACTTGATATGCTTGAAAAAGCAGATTTGCTGAGAGAAGGAACGATAATTGGTAAAGAGATTTTGGATGCCTATCCTCACCTTTCTTTCAAGGAAGTTGATGCCTTTGTTAAGCAGGGAATACGGGAAAAGATTGTGGAAGAACTGCAAAAAGCGGGCAGATGATTTCGTTCTTGACAGCTCTTTTGTAGAGAGATAAGATATTAGGCGAATAGTATGGGCGTGTAGCTCAGTTGGGAGAGCGCTAGAATCGCACTCTAGAGGTCACGGGTTCGAATCCCGTCACGTCCACCAGAAAAATCAAGGCTTCCGGGGTTGGAAGCCTTTAACATTTACCTGTTTTGACTGCAATTTGACTGCAATTTTGGGCTACTCGACATCAACTTTCACGATGGCGTCCAGCTTGGAAACGGCTTTTCGCTTCGACTCTTCAAGCACCTTGGTGTAAATGTCGGCTGTGGTGGAGATCCGCTCGTGGCCGAGCAACTCTTGGACGTTCTTCAGCTCCTCTCCTTCTGCCAGCAGGAGGGTGGCGAAGGTGTGGCGCAAGTCGTGGAGACGGTGGTGTTTGATGCCAGCCTTCTTCTGCAGGGCTGCGAAGTGCCGCAGGAAGTTGCGAGGCCATATCGGCCTCCCGTCTTCGCTGCAAAAGACCAATCCATGGTCTTGGTAGTCTTTGCCTAGGATGAGCTTTTCCTCGTTCTGCTTGGCCTTGTGTGCTTTCAGGAGCTTGATGAGGTCATCTGTTAGCGGTATCGTCCGCTGGGATTTCTTCGTCTTAGGCTCCTGAAACACCAGGGCCACTTTCTTTTCGCCGTTCGGGTCTCTCGCCTCGACAAGTATTTGCCTAACGTGCAGCTTCTTCTCCCCGAGGTCGATGTCCTTCCAGCGCAGGCCGAGGAGTTCTCCACGGCGAAGGCCGGTCTTTAGCGCAAGGCAGAAAGCGGGATACAGCCGGTCTCCCTTGATGGCCTCAAGGAATCTGCTTATTTCCTCCCTCGTCATGGGTTCCATTTCCCGCTTCTGCATCTTGGGAAGCTCAACAGCATCAGCGGGGTTCCGAAGGATGAGGCTTTCTTTCACAGCCTGGTTGAGCGCGGCGTGGATGAGTGTGTGGACGTAGTGCACCATCCTCGGCGACAGGCCACCTGCTCCTTTCTTCCTGCCGTTCTCCAGCAGGTGGGAGTAAAGCCCCTGCTAAAGCCCCTGCAGGGTGCTTGGCTGTATCTGCTTCAAGGGGATGTTCCCAAGGGCGGGTTTGATGTATGTCCTTATCATCGTCTCGTAGTTGCCGAAGGTGGTCTTCCGCACCTTTAGTTTCTTGTAGTTGTTCAGCCAGATGTCCAGCCACTCGCCGAGGGTCACCTTGCTCGGCTCGATGAAGACCCCTGTCTGCAGCTCGTAAAGCGCCTTTGTAAGCTTTTCCTGCACTTCTTGCCGCGTCCGCCCGTAAAATGTCACCCGCTTAGGCCTGCCGGTGGCTGGGTCGTGAACAGTCGCTTGAGCGCACCAACGCCCGTCAGAGCGCTTGTAAATCGTGCCCTCCCCATGCCCACGCCCATGCTTTCCCACTTGCGTCAACCTCCTTTATTGGCCTCTATTTTCGCCTCTGAGGGGTGTTTTTTCC
>JBNATO010000029.1:0-13920 GCA_049701555.1 Thermacetogeniaceae bacterium
GTATGATGCAGCAGCTTTTGCGAGGAGTGTTTTCCCAGTACCTGGCGGCCCTGTCAAAAGGATGCCTTTCAGCGGTCGTATTCCCATTTTCGAAAGTTGGTTAGCGTGTATGACAAAATCCAATGCCTCCTTAAGTTCTTGTTTGGCTGAGTTTTGACCACCGATGTCCTCGAATGTAAAATTTACTGTTTGAACATAGCTCGAGAAGTTGGCAGAAGTTCCGAGCAGTCCCTTCTTCTCTCCTAAAAAATAGACTAATAGACCCAGCCCTCCGAGTAGGAGAAATGGGAGAGTGTTATATCCTAATATAAAAAGAAAGATCAAGACCGCAATCGATGTTCCTAAAAGTACTTCTTTAATCAAAATTTACACCTCCTTGAGGGGAGGCTTTTTCATCAGCTGCGAGTTCGGACGAGCGCTGAATGACTTCATAAAGATACCCGTTTTCATCGTGCAACTGGAGGTAGATGTTGGATGAGTCAATAGTTAACCGGTACTTAACGTTATTTGATTGAGCAATACTTTGGACCGAACTATACATTTGTCGGAAACAGCCAGTAGCAATTGCTTCTTGTATAGCGAACTGACTTTCTTCATAGACCTCTGTAAGTTTAGGAGTGCGCTTATCAAGAAAAACTATGCGATATCCAGGTCCTAGCTCTTGTTTTACTATTTTATCTACTCTCTTATAGACAGCCTGGAGATCCTCTATTTGTGCTGTACGCAGATATACGGTAGGAGGTTGTTCGGTGTTATCTATTTTTAATTCTCTGACTTCTATAACCTTTGAAATTTTATTTTCAAGGCTTTCTTTGAGAAAATATTTTTCATAAAGATATTTCCCGCTTATCATTAAACCTAAAGCAATAAAAAATGCGATTATTACCGCAGGAATATTCAGCTGACGCATTTTCTCCCCTCCCTTCTCCATGCCCAAAATTATATCACAGCTTGGCTACGGAACTGATTATGAAAGCAATGGAAGTATTAGCAGGAGAGGGGAGCGTTATTGAGACTTTAGTCTTGTGATGTGCCTGCAAGATCAAATGTGTATGCTTCCCTTATTGTTACGTTTGTAAAGTTTCCTATTGAAAGATCTTTTCCTTTGACGATTATTTTGGGATCAATTTCTGGTGCTTCTCTGTAACTTCGACCAATGAAAACTCCTTCGCCTAGCTTTTTTTCTATGAGAACAATCAAATCTTTTCCTATCATTGACTCATTTTTTTTGCGAGAGATTGTTTTCTGAACTTTTAGAATTTCTCTTCTCCTCTTTCTTTTTTCAAAAAAGGGTACCGTTTCTTTTTCTCGATAGGAACGCGTGCCTTCCTCGTGGTAATATGGAAAAACTCCTAACCTGTCAAATTGGGCCTTTTCAACGAATTCGAGAAGTTCTTTGAAGTCATCTTCGTCTTCTCCCGGAAAGCCTGTCATTAATGTGGTTCTTAAAGCAATACCGGGTATCTGCTCTCGGATGTGCTTGATCAATTGAAGATATTCTTCTGCGCTCCCTTTTCTACCCATTTTCCTTAGTATTTTTCTGCTCACATGTTGAACAGGGATATCCAGATAACGGCAAACTTTGGGTTCGCTCCGAATAGTCTCGATCAATTCGGTAGTTATAGAGGATGGATTTAAATAAAGAATCCTGACCCATTGGAGTTCAGGAATGCTGGCTAATCTTCTCAAGAGAGTTGCTAAATTTAGGTTGTTATTCTTTAGGTCTTTACCGTAAGCCCCAGTATCTTGGGCTACAAGTATGAGCTCTCTTATTCCCATTGTCACTAAGGAGTTTGCCTCATACACGATTTCCTCAAGAGGTCTGCTTTTTAGGCGTCCCCTCAGAGTTGGTATAAGGCAATAAGCGCATGAGTGAGAACAACCTTCGGCTATTTTGAGGTATGCTGTGGAAGGAGGAGTTGTAATAAGCCGCGGTAAGTTCTCAGGTATAATATTTGGTTTTTCTTCGTAGGTTTTTGAGAGATAGTCTAATATTTGCTGTGGTGTATTGACACCTACCCATAGATCAACTTCTGGGATGTTTTTCCTTAATCTGTCAGCTCCATATCTTTGGGTTAAACACCCCATCACTATTAGGTGTCGACAATTACCGTGTTTTTTGAGCTCAGCAGCTTCTAGGATCTCTGAAAGCGATTCTTGTACAGCGGGTCTTATAAAACCGCATGTATTTATAATGATAATTTCAGCTTCCTCAAGAGAAGAGGTAATGACGTAGCCGTTTGAGGCTAACAAACCTAGCACAGTTTCGCTGTCTACTAAATTTTTGGGGCAACCTAGACTTACCATTCCTACGAGTTTCATCCTAAAACATTACCTTTCTTTTTTTATTCTGGTTTACGAAATACTTTGTCTACTACAGTTCCCTGCTGACCTAGCGGTGGCAGCTTTTTCCCGTTGTAAATGACTTCGACTCCGCCTGCATTGCCAAGCCTAAGAACAATGATGTTTTTAGCCTGAAACTTTTTATTCATCCCTGGATAAAGCATTCCGGAAAACACTTCGTTCCCGTCTGTAACAACTCTGACCCAACACCTGTCGGTTGCAACAAGTTCAATTGTGATGTTTTGAGGTGAGTCAGTTTTGGTTTTTTCCGTTGTC
This sequence comes from Thermacetogeniaceae bacterium, assembly GCA_049701555.1. Classification (GTDB taxonomy): domain Bacteria; phylum Bacillota; class DSM-12270; order Thermacetogeniales; family Thermacetogeniaceae; genus JBNATO01. Next base: position 2,620 of record JBNATO010000029.1, read on the forward strand.
GCATTATTATGCGCTGGTGTTGTGTTATGGGCAATCGGTTGTTGCGAGTGAGGATGGGCATCTTTTTGGGGTAACATCGAGCCCGCAACCGTCGCTGCCACTATTACGATCAATAGAAGAATTATGGCGATGCCGATTACAATTTCTTTTTTCTTTTCCAAAAGCCGTGGTAGAATTTCTTTTTTAACTTTTGTTTTTGATGGTTGTGAGGATTCTGCATACAAAGGCGAAAGATTTTCTTCCACATTATTGCAACTTTTTATCTGAGATTTGTATCTATTGACGAGCTGATCGGCATCTAGCCCCAGAAAACGAGCATAGTTACGCAGAAACCCGATAACATAGGCTTCTCCAGGTATTTCAGCAAAGTTCTCTGCTTCTAAGGCTGCCAAATATTTGGTGCGGATTTTTGTTTCATTTTCTACATCTGCTAGGGAAAGCCCCTTTTTCTCTCTTGTTTCTCTTAAAATGTTTCCAATATTCATTTCCATACCCGACTGCCCCCTTATGAACCATGGAGCATTAGCCCCCTCAAACACATAAATAGTCTTTTCTTTTTTTCGCATATAAAATCCTGCTTTCTAGCTATTTGCCAAAATATCTGTAAAACTGTTCTGGGGTTATCAATACCTCTCGAGGTTTCGATCCCTCGTAAGGACCTATTATGCCTTTCTCTTCTAAAATATCTATAATCCTAGCAGCTCTGGCATAACCCACTCGAAAACGGCGCTGTATCAGGGAAGCAGATGCGTGTCCCACTTCGATCACCAGCTTTGCTGCATCTAGAAAGAGCGGATCTCCGAAATCGTTCTGCTTTGCTGGCGTATTTTCTTCGGTATTATTAAATTCTGTTAGATACGATGGCATGCCTTGTTTACTTAGATACGCTACAATCTCCTCTATTTCTCTTTCTGTGACAAGCGCACCTTGAATTCGGATCGGTTTGATGGCCCCAACTGGAAGAAAGAGCATGTCCCCTTTCCCCAGGAGCTTTTCAGCTCCATTGATGTCAAGGATGGTGCGGGAATCGATTTGGGATGAAACTGCAAAAGCGATTCTGGATGGTATGTTCGCCTTAATGATCCCTGTGATAACGTCAACTGATGGCCGTTGAGTTGCCACAACAAGGTGTATACCAGCTGCCCGGGCCATCTGGGCAATCCTGCATATAGCGTCTTCTACCTCAACAGGAGCGATCATCATGAGATCAGCCAATTCGTCTATAACCACAACGATATACGGGAGCTGCCGGTGGCTTGATTCTTCATCACAACTGAACTGACTATTATACCGGATTATATCACGCACTCCGTGCGAGGCGAATAATTCATATCGATTTTCCATTTCGTCTACAACCCACTTTAGTGCCGATGCTGCTTTTTTGGGGTCTGTGACCACGGGTGCAATCAAGTGTGGAATGCCGTTATAGGTTATTAATTCGACCATTTTGGGATCTATCATAAGAAACTTAACTTCATCAGGAGTAGCTTTAAAGAGGATGCTGCAGATAATTGTGTTTAAACACACGCTTTTCCCGGAACCTGTTGCTCCCGCCAGCAAAAGATGCGGCATTTTTGTCAAGTCTGCCACAACTGGGTTTCCTGCAATGTCTTTTCCCAAGGCTATTGAAAGTTTTGATTCTGCTTCTTGGAACTCGGTGCTTTCAAGGATTTCTCTGAGATGGACAATGGCTACTTCCTTGTTAGGGACCTCAATTCCGATAGCCGCTTTTCCGGGGATTGGGGCCTCTATGCGTACATCCGGAGCAGCTAGGCTCAAAGCTATGTCATCTGCCAGACGTACAATTTTGCTTACCTTGACTCCAGGAGCAGGCTGAATTTCATATCTTGTGATCGCAGGCCCTAGATGCACTTGTGTCACAGATGCTTTTACACCGAAACTCTCTAAAGTTTCCTCTAGTATGCGAACGTTTTCTATTATTTCTTTATTAAGGCGGTTGCTTTTTACTTTTAAGGGACGGGTAAGAAGCGATAGAGGTGGAAGGTTATAGTTTTGTTGTTGTTTTTCTTTTTGATTCTCTGGGTTCGGTTGCTGTATATGGTTTTCTTTTACGGTCGATGCATCAGCCTCTGTACTGTAATCGATAATTAACGGAAGTGAGTCTGATTCTTTATCTTCTAAGTTTCTTTTTTGTTTTGTAGTGTTCTCTTCTTCAACGAAGAGTATTTTTATCAGTTTTGTTTTTAACCAATAGAGAGCTTTTTTGCATCCGCTTCTGGAGCAAGCCATTATTTTATGTACAGGAATACCTGTCAGCATCACGAAATCAACAAGGCATAATGTGATTAACAACACAATTGAACCAATAGGAGCGAAAAGGTAAACTGTTGATATGCTTATTAGAGCGCCAACTATGCCTCCTCCCTTGCCCTTGATCCCAGTATCCCACAATAAGGCGATCAGTTCGTTTCTGTTCATATTAAGTTTAAGTGATGGGATAGTTGAGATATGGAGCATGGTGATAATTAGGAGAACAAGAATGATAGCTCCGAGGTTTTGTCTGTTGGTTGATAAGCGGCGATGGTAGCAGAGGTTTATTCCGAAATAGGAAGTTAGCAGGATAGCTAAAATGACTCCTTTGCTCCCCAATCCCAGAGTTAGAATATGTACCAAGATTTTTCCTATTAATCCGGTTTGCTCAAACAGGCTGATAAAAGAAAAGATGGCTAAGCCAATCAATATCAACCCAATTATTTCTATTCTTATGGTTTCACTTTTTTTGTCAGCTTTTTTTCTCTTTCTTGCCATCATTTCACCTCTTGGGCTCTGCTCCTCCCAAATTATAGCACTTCCTTGGGTATGGTGAGAAACGAATTATTTGTTCAGTGAAGAACAATAATAAACTTTAGAGTTAAGTCGGTGTATCACCATGAAACGAGGGAGAATGTTTATGAGTGTTGGGGAAGGAAGCAATTTTGCAGATACAATGGAACAGCTGGAACTTGAGAAACGGCAAAAGAGACAAGGTATAAAAAAGAGTGATGTGAAAGTAAAGAGCAGCGACCCAGTTAAGGAATATGGTGTAACCGGAATCCCGGAGACAAAATCCAATATTCATTGCTTGCCTATTGTCGGGCAAATAGAAGGGCACCTGGTTCTGCCTCCCCAGAATAAGACGACAAAATATGAGCACATTATTCCTCAATTGGTGGCAGTAGAGCAAAACCCGGAAATTGAGGGCCTTCTAGTGGTTTTGAACACTGTAGGAGGCGACGTAGAAGCTGGGCTTGCTATTGCAGAGATGATCGTAAGCATGTCTAAGCCGACGGTGTCTCTCGTCTTAGGAGGGGGTCACTCTATCGGAGTACCGGTAGCGGTGAGCGCCCAATATTCGTTTATAGCAGAGACTGCTACGATGACAATTCATCCTATAAGGTTGACAGGGCTTGTGATCGGAGTACCACAGACTTGGGAGTACCTTGAGAAGATGCAAGATAGAGTGATCCATTTTGTTACAAAACACTCCAATATCACAGAAGAGAAGTTTCGCCAGTTGATGTTCAGGACTGGTGAACTTGCTCGGGACATCGGCACTGTCCTGTTAGGGAGGGAAGCGGTTGAGGTTGGATTAATTGATGCTGTTGGTGGTCTCAGTGAAGCGGTGAAAAAGCTTCGAGAGTTGATCGATTCTCGAAAACAAAAAATATGATTAAGTGGGGAGGGACGGGATTTGATTTTGTATACTCCTATGCCGCTTGAAGCAGTCATGGCATCTGAGTCGGATTATCTTCCGAGATACAAAGAAATCCAATATAAGGGAGTTACAATTTTGATAGAACCCCATTGCAATGGAATAGGTAAAGTTGTTCAGGTGAGGAGTACGGATCCATACGTTTACTTAAAAGAAGAGTTTCAACCAGGCAAAGAGATTCTTTTCTAATGCTTTTCCTTCTAACTTTTTAGGCCTAACTGGCTGTACAGTTCATCGACAAAAATATTATAGGCGTCTTTGCCGAAGAGACAGAAAACTACCTTCTTTAGAACAGTTTTCTTGCTGCTGAGATATTCGATCACTGTGGAGAGCATTATCTCGGCGCAACGCTTAAGAGGAAAACCAAATATACCCGTGCTGATAGCAGGGAAAGCTATGCTTTCAATTCCCTTTTCCTCTGCGAGTTCAAGGCTCTTCACTGTAGCGCTTTTTAGCTTTATGTCTTCATTGCCTTCACCCATTCTCGGGCCTACAGCATGAATTACATATTTTGCTTTGAGGTTTCCTGCTCCTGTTATCACTGCACTTCCCACTGGGCAATAGCCAATTTTATCTGACTCTTCTTGAATGATTTTTCCACCTTTTCTCACAATAGCCCCTGCCACTCCCCCTCCGTGTTTCAAATAAGAGTTGGCGGCATTAACAATTGCTTCTGTTGTCATTTCAGTGATGTCTCCTTCGACAATTTCAAGAATCGTGTCGTTGATCTTTATTTCCATTATATTCCTCCTTTCTTTGGGTTACAATGAAAAATTAAATTAGACTTCAATTATGATCGGAAGGATCATCGGCCTTCTTCTTGTTTTCTCATAAAGAAATTTTCCTACGACTTCTCTTACATATGACTTTATCGCAGCCCATTCTGTAGTTTGTCGAAGCTCGCATTGTTTGAGGACCTCTCTTACTCGTTCTTTTGCTTCTTCTAGCAGTTCTTCTGATTCGCGCACATATACAAATCCTCTTGAGACTATATCTGGTCCTGCTACCACTGTTCCGTCTTCCTTGTCAATGGTAACGAAAACAATGAATATACCGTCCTGTGAAAGTTGTTTGCGGTCACGCAAAACAATATTTCCAACATCTCCAACACCTAAGCCATCGACAAGCACGTTGCCAGCTGGTACTCTTCCTATGACTGCTCCCCTTTCCTGGGAAAATTCTAGAACTTGCCCGTTTTCAACGACAAAAATGTTTGATGGAGGAATTCCTACTTCTCGTGCTAGCTGAGCGTGTTTAATAAGATGACGATACTCACCATGGATCGGTATGAAAAATTTAGGTCTGACGAGGTTTAACATCAGTTTGAGTTCTTCTTGGCTAGCGTGTCCTGATACATGAACACCAGAGAAAGGCTCATAGATGACTTCTGCTCCTTGTCTCATGAGATTATCGATAGTGCGATGTACCATCTTTTCGTTGCCAGGTATCGGGTTTGCCGAGATAATAACTGTATCTCCTGGCATAATTTCCACTTGCTTATGTTCGCAGCTTGCCATCCTTGTAAGGGCTGACATCGGTTCACCTTGGCTTCCTGTGGTTAGTATGACAACTTCTCGTTTTGGTAAATAATGTATTTCATCCAAATCCACCAGGGTATTCGGAGGAATATGAAGATATCCTAATTCCCTCGCAATATTTACGACATTTACCATGCTTCTTCCTGCAATTGCAACCTTTCTTTTGTATCTGTTGGCCATTGTGATTGCTTGCTGAATCCGGTGAATATTAGAAGCAAAGGTTGCGATGATAATCCTTTCCTTGGCTTTTCGGAAGGTTTCATTAAAGGTCTCACCTACAACTCTTTCTGACAGAGTGTAGCCAGGCCTTTCGGCATTAGTGCTGTCAGAGAGAAGTACCAGCACCCCTTCTTTTCCTAATGCTGCAAACCTATGGTAATCGATTTTTTCATTATCTACAGGGGTTTGGTCCAGTTTAAAGTCTCCTGTGTGAACAATCGTTCCAACTGGTGTTTTGATTCCTAGAGCAACAGCGTCAGGGATGCTGTGGGTTACTCGAATAAACTGTATCTGAAAAGCACCTAATTGGATGGAATCCCCTGGTTTGACGCAACGTGTTTTTATTTTTTGGTTAAAGTTGTTCTCTTTGAGCTTTGCTTCTAGTAGTCCGAGCGTGAGTTTTGTGGCATAAACTGGCGCTGAAATTTCTCTTAAGATATAAGGCATTGAGCCGATATGATCCTCGTGGCCATGTGTAAGGATGAAACCGCGGATGTTTTCCCGATTTTCGACCAAATAGGAAATATCTGGTATTACCAGATCAATCCCTAGCATTTCGTCCTCTGGAAACATCAGGCCACCGTCAATGACTATTATGTCTTTATTGTATTTCAACACCATGATGTTTTTTCCGATTTCCCCTAGTCCGCCGAGTGGGATAATTGTAAGTGTGTTTGTATCTTTCATTGAATTCTCACCCCAAATAAAAAACCTACCTTCATTACCTTTTTACAAGGTAGGCTTGCTTAATAAGCAACATCTAGAAGGTTTCTCTCTAACTCTCCTCTCTTTCTACATTATACTGGTAAAGATCCCGAAAGACAAGGCAAAAAAGAAGTTAGTAAAGTTTTTATCACTTGATGCCTATTTCCTCCATAACCTTGCGAATTGTTTCTATCTCTTTCTCAGTGGCAGGAACAAGGGGAAGGCGTGGATTTCCAACATTTAACCCGATTAAATTGAGAGCAGCTTTGACAGGAACAGGATTTGTTGTGATAAACATCGCTTTGAAAAGCGGATAAAGCTTTAAGTGGAGCTTTGCTGCTTCTTCTACTTTTCCAGAAAAGAAGTTTTCGATCATTTCTTTTATCATTTTCCCTGCGATATGAGAAGCTACACTGATTACACCACAGCCCCCGACGGCAAGCATGGGCAGTATCAGCGAATCGTCGCCGCTGTAGATCATAAAATTTTCTGGAACACCTCTTTTGATCTCTGCTACTTGGTCAAGATTTCCACTTGCTTCTTTCAGAGCGCAGATGTTCTTGAACTCAGCTAGTCTGATGACGGTTGCCGGCTGAAGGTTGACTGAAGTGCGTCCTGGAACATTGTACATGATGATCGGAAGATCAGTAGCTTCTGCAACTGCTTTAAAGTGTTGATATAGACCTTCTTGGCTTGGCTTGTTATAGTATGGAGTCACTACCATTACACCGTCTACTCCCGTTTCGGCAGCTTTCTTAGTTAAGGCGACTGTATCGGCTGTATTGTTAGAACCGGTTCCTGCTATGACAAACCCTTTTTCACCAACTGCTTCCTTTACAACTGAGAAGAGCTTAAGTTTTTCTTCCTTTGTGAGAACCGGCGACTCACCGGTTGTTCCAGCGACTACGACACCGTCAGAACCGTTTTCTATCAAGAAAAGTGCTAGTTTGGCTGCTTCTTGATAAGCAACTTCACCGTCGCTGGTAAAAGGAGTCACCATAGCGGTCAGAAGACGACCAAATTTTGCCATTGTCTTCTCCCCCTCAAATTTGAATTAAAATTTATAATAACCCTTTTTTTATAAGGATTTCGGCTATTTGGACGGCGTTTGTGGCAGCGCCTTTACGCAGCTGATCGGCAACTACCCAGATATTTAAGCCTCTTTCGTGAGAGATGTCATCCCTGATTCTTCCAACATAAACTTCGTCTCGATGTGAAGTAAACAGCGGCATCGGGTATTTCAAGGCGTTAGGATCATCTTCTACGACGACACCAGGCGAGTTCGCGAGTATTTTTCTTGCTTCTTCAGGCGTTAACTTTTTTTCTGTTTCAATGTTTATCGATTCGGAATGGCTCCGAATCACAGGTACTCTTACTGTGGTGGCGCTGATTTTGATTTCATCATCATGGAGAATCTTCCGGGTTTCTAGAACCATTTTCATTTCTTCTTTTGTGTAGCCGTTTTCCCAAAAAACGTCTATATGTGGGATGAGATTAAAAGCGATCTGATAAGGGAAAACCTTTGGGTTTACAGATTCACCTGCCAGAAATTGCTTTGTCTGCAGCAGCAGCTCATCGATCGCCTCTCTTCCTGCTCCAGATACAGCTTGGTAAGTGGAAACAATAATTCTTTTTATGTGAGCAGCGTCATGGAGGGGTTTCAAAGGAACCACCATAATTATTGTGGAACAATTAGGATTAGCAATAATTCCTTTATGTTTGTTTACGTCATCAGGGTTCACTTCTGGAACAACAAGTGGTACATCGGGATCCAATCTAAAAGTGCTGCTGTTGTCGATAGCTACTGCTCCTTTTTTCACTGCTTCAGGAACGAGTTCTTTGCTTACAGGGCCACCCGCGAAGAAGGCAATATCAACGCCTTCAAAAGCTTCAGGTTTTGCTGTTCTGACGGTTAATTCTTCGTTTTGATAAGTGATCTTCTTGCCTTCTGAGCGGGAACTCGCCAAAACCCTCAGCTCGGAAACAGGAAATTTTCTCTCCTGAAGAACAGTCAAGATTTCTTGGCCGACTGCACCTGTTGCTCCGACAACTGCAACTGAAAAACCTGTTCCCATAAAAGCTCTGTCCCTCCCAATTTGTATCTTAAACTTGGTACTTGGTTATTTGACTAATAGTAATTCACCAAAAATCTGACATGTCCTTTTTATGAACAAAAAAATTAGACATATTAATCTTTGACTTGACGTTAATACTATTTCAATATTGAATTAAAACAGGTTGAATCTGTTTTCCCTCCAGCGCAAGGCGGATTGTATCTCGTATTTTGTCGAGGCGGGCTACTAACGAATTGGGTTTCTCGATAGGGTTATCTTGGCCGAAGGGAACCAAAAATATGTGTTTTGTGTTTAAGAGGGTCGCAATATTCTTTGCGTTGAGTCCGAGGCCATCGTTTGTGGATACAGCGATTACTACGGGTCTCTGATTGCGAAGATGAGCCTTAATCGCCATTAAGGCAGGTGTATCTGTAATACCATTAGCCAGTTTTGCTAGGGTATTACCGGTACAAGGGGCTACGACTAAGACGTCAAACAATTTATTTGGCCCAATCGGCTCTGCATCGACGATGGTTTTTATCGGTTCGTGTCCGGTAATTTCTTTTAGCTTATTACAAAACTCCGATGCCTTTCCAAATCTAGTATCTGTTGTGCTGATCGAATAGGAAACTACTGGGTAGACATCTGCTCCTTCCTTTACTAAATTGTCTATTTCGGTTAGAACATTCTTCATTGTACAGTGAGAACCTGTGACAACAAAACCCAGGCGTATCCCTTTGAGGTTCATATTTACCCTCCCTACTTATCTCCCTAAAAATATTCCGGTGGAATTTCACGGAGAATAAGTTGGGGAATAACCTGGGCCAGGATTTTCCCACTTGTTTTGGGGGCTACGATACCCGGTAGGCCAGGGGCGAGGATAGCGTTTATACCTAGCTTGTTCGCTGCGGCAAAATCTGTTCCCCCTGGTGCTGCGGCGAGATCCACGATTAAAACATCCTTTTTCATTGCCATTAATATGTTTTCGTCGAGTACAAGAGCGGGAACAGTATTAAATATTATATCTGCTTCACCTACATGTTGCTGTAGCCTTGAAAATACTACAGGACGGTATCCCATTTCGAAGGCTCGAGCGAGATCAGAACGCTTCCTGGCAACCACAGTGACGTGTGCTCCAATTCCGTGTAACATCCGAGCAAGAGTTTTTCCCAGCCTTCCAAAACCAAGAACAAAGGAATTGCTATCGTGGATCGTGATGGGGAGCTTTTCCATTGCAATCTGAATTGCGCCTTCTGCTGATGGAATTGCATTTAATATTGCGACTGAGTCCATTTCGCCAATTTCTATGAGTCTCCATCTATGATTCTCGGCCCATTTCTTCAGAAAATCTCTTGCAAAACCGATTATTACTAGGGTACCGGGTGAGATAAGCTCGGCTATAGAATCATTCAACTGAATGTGACAGTTATCGTCCAAAGTTTTAATATTTCCATGAGGATCGCTCCCTGACATTGGGAAGATCACAACCTGAACGTTTTTGAGTGCTGTTTTGATGTCTCGTGTTAGGTTTACGTGTTCTAGTTCTGGACAGGCTGGAAAGCCTACCGCGGTTACATCGGCACCCATTCTTACGAGTTCAGGCATAAAATAAATGTCGCGCCTGTCGCCGCCAATAACTGCTACTTTTATTCCTCTTAAATCCAAGCCCATTAATTCCCCTCCTTTCCCACATGTTTCTGGCTTTATCATTATATGTGAGAAAAAAGGGGATGGTGTCATGAGTCAGGGCTAGTCCAGTATTTTTTCTAAACCTACCACTACTCCTTTCAATTCTTTTGCTTTGCGTATCGCATAGATAACACCAGGCATAAAGGATTCTCTGCTTAAGGAGTCGTGTCGGATGGTCAAGACCTGACCTAACCCGCCAAAGATGACTTCTTGATGCGCAACAAGTCCAGGCAATCGAACACTGTGTATCCTGATACCAGCGACTTCGCCGCCTCTTACTCCCTTGATCTTTTCAAACTCGTTAGGATGACCTTGGCGCATTTCTGGTCTTTCTTCTAAGATCATCTGGGCGGTCTTAAGTGAAGTGCCTGAGGGTGCATCGAGCTTCTGATCATGGTGCATTTCTATGATCTCAACATGTTTGAAATAGCGAGCAGCGCGTCGGGAAAAATCCATCATTAAAATTGCTCCTATAGCAAAATTTGGAGCGATCAATACTCCAAGCCCTGCTTTATCAGCTGCTTTCTTAAGTTCTTCGATTTCTACGTCTTCAATGCCAGTTGTACCGATGATCGGTATTACGCCATTATTTAGAGCAGTTATCCCGTTTGCTACTGCTGCTTCTGGGTTTGTAAAATCAACTAGCACGTCTGCTTTAGTGTTTGCTAAGACTTCTTGGAGGTTATTTGTTATAACAACCCCGCATGGCTTTTGGCCGACAAGGGTACCTGCATCAACGCCGACTTCTCGACTATCAACTGCTCCAACGATCCTCATATCTTCTTCTCGGAGAACAGCTTTGATAACTTCTCTTCCCATTCTTCCCGCTGCTCCAGTGATAACAACACTTATTTTTTCTGTCAACGAAACCCCATCCCTTCGAAAATAATGTGAATTTGCTGTTTCTTTGGATAATATTCTCATACAAAATACCTCTTTATGTCAATAAAATCAAAAGAGGAATCCTTTATGGATTCCCCGTTGCTGTTAGCAGCTTTCAGTTATGTTTGTTTTTGTTATGTCTTCGTCAAAAAATCATCGAGTGTAGGTGTTGTCGAGTTCTATAATGATGACTTCGTTTCCTATTTTTTTTACGCTTTTCCATGGTACCACAATTTCTCCACGGTCTATCCAAAAGTTCAGGAAGCCAGGTCGTTTGGGCAATATTATCGATTCAATTTCACCTGTTTCAGGGTCAATCATCATGTCCGAGTTCGCGATCGTTCCCAGTCGCATACCATCAAAAATATTGATGATTTCTTTCCCAACTAATTCCCCCAGCCGCACTCTTTGCCCCCCTTGTAAAGATTTTCTTTTAGATTCTCTCTCGCGAAGTATATGTAGCGGCTTCTAAAAATATGTTAACCCTTAGATATCCTTTAAG
>JBNATO010000030.1:0-13845 GCA_049701555.1 Thermacetogeniaceae bacterium
GGTGAGGCTTTATGCCGAACCTGATTTTGACCCAAACGGGCTGGGAGTCTCGGGTTAGAGACAAACTGGGCGTTGATGCGGCATATTTGCCGGACACCGTGCTTCAGCAACCCGACATTATTGGCGTGGCTGAGGCTTTTATTATTGACCAAGTTCCCGATTATGCTACTCTGACGGGAACCAATCGGCTATGGCTAGAGGCCGCTACCGTGTGTGCGGCGGCGGCCCTAGCCTGTTCCCAGATGTCGGCGAGACTCCCAACAAGCGAACAAACATCAGAATATCGTAGGGACAATAGCATTGACTGGGAAAGGAGACGAGAACAGTTGGAACAGGAAAGGGATTCGTACCTAGCTAGGTTGATTCCCTTCCTGAATGTCCCTCATTTTGAAACCGCCTGAGGGGGGACGGCCTATGTCTTATGCTGGTAAATTTCTAATGGCGGCAGGCCGTCCCTGCACCATCCTACGTACAACTCCAGTAGAATCGTATGCTAGTCTTAGACGTGCTTCTCGGTCTACAGCAAGAGGAGAAGCATATTGGGAGGGGTTAATACTTGCAGATACCAATCTTACGAGCGGTGATGTTCTTCAGATTGGCTCCGATAAGTTCCTGGTGCATTACACCTATGCAAGTTCCCGAGAGCTGTACTGGTTTGGTGCAAAGGCCAATGCCGCCGTAAGTATTTACAGGTATGCAGAATTGGCTGATGAGAACGGCAATATTATTCAGGATTGGGAACTAGTAGCCAGTAATGTGCCTGCATATGGCGAAATAGTAACCGCATCTTTAAGGGCACAAGACCCCGGTCTTCTTCCCAACACCCGGCTTCTACTCCAGATTCCTAAGAGCGTAAATGCTCAAGTCATGGACAGGATTGTTCTAGGAGACAAAAAGTATCAACTAGATTCCCTGGATGATGTCATGCTCCAAGGGATAGCTCGCCTTCAGCTTTCGGAGGATTTGAGACCATGAGTGTAAGGTTTGACACGGCAAGATGCATAAGTGCGCTTCGCGTGCAACTGGCCGAAGCAATAAAGAAGGCACAAAAAGAGTATCTTAACGAGATTGTCAGCGGAGTAAAACAACCTGAAGCACGAGGTGATTGGGAAGAAGGAGAAATTGAAGATGCAGCTTGGATCATTGCTGCTGCGGTTGTGGGCGGAGCTTGGGCGGTTATGGACAACTACGGAAGAGGAAGTCTCATGGATACTTCCAATTCGGCACTCGAAGCATATCGGCAAAGTGAACTTTGGAACCCTGCTCGGCCCGACACGTATATCCGTGGCCGGCCGCCGGGGACGTACACAGATATTTTCGGTAGACAACGAATTTCTTCAGGCCGTGCCGAAGGACGAAACCTAGAAAATCTGGAAGCATATGCTCCTTGGCCGCCTTCTAAGGCCCTTCAGGTTGCCACACAGGTTATGGAACAAGGGCGATTTAGGGAAATCATTCAAGAAGCCATAGATTCCTTTCCTTGGGGTGATTTTATCATTGCCACGCCTGATTAAAGGGGGTGGTGTATTTGTTTTGATCCTGATGCCGACCTAACGGCTATACAGAAAGTGCTAGTCAATGACACAGAAATTAAGGACTTACTTGGGTTATCTGGGGCAACCTATACCGAAATAGTAAAGCACATCATTAAGCGGAGCCAATGGGATGATTTGGCGTCTACCGAAAGGAGAATTACGATTTATTTCCGTCCTTCTAGGTACACCAGAAACGAGATTATTTCAGAACAAGTGATTGAGGTTGACTGTCATGTTCCGGCCAAACAGGACTATATAGCCCACCGAATTCAGAAGAGAGTCAAGGAGCTTCTTCACAACGCTGTCCTAAATGGGCGGCGTTTTTATTTTGAGATGTTCCTTGGCGAGCTTCCAACAGCAACAGGTTTTGTTTGTGTGGGTAGTAGGTTCCGTAGTTATGTGACCATTTGAAAGGAGTGGTAAGTATGCGACCGATTATCTTTAAGGAGCCTGGTAAGATTGTGCTTGTTCCTTACAATGCTGATGGCACCTTAAGTTTTACTTCCGACAAGGTAGTTACGAACGTTGGTAAGCTGGTATCTATTGCACCCAGCGTTACCATTAACACTTCGACCTTGACTGACGGTAATTCTGACTGGCAGATGGTATTTGATACGGGCCGTACAGGCCAAATTACCGTTACAATGGCCACATTCCAACCCAAGCTTTATGCGGCCTTGATGGGTACAAGTGTTGTAGAGAGTGCTTCTGCCACAATGTGGGCCGCTGATGAGGGTTATACCATTCCAACTGTAGCACCTTATGAAGTCACCTTGGCCCATACTCCTACAACGGACGGCACCCTGATTGTTGTTGGCGAGGATGGTACGACCTTTACTAAAGTAGCAACTGCTCCTGCCGCCGCCGGTGAATTCTCTATTACGGGTAATAAGCTGACTTTCTATTCCGGCGATGCTGGTAAAGCCATTTACGTGACGTACGAATGGTCTGCGACAAGTGCAACAACTTTTGGGCTGCCCGAGCGTGGTTCTCGCCCGGCTCTTTATGTAGTAATTTCGGGCTTGGTATATTCTGACGATGAAGCAGCGGTTTACGATACCAATATCATCATTGACAAGTGCAAAGCCAGCGGCGATATTGCCCAACCGACCATGCAAAAGGAACCGCAGAACTGGAACTTCACTCTTCAGGTTTTGCAACCGCGGCCTGGAAACAAAGCTGTAGATTATAAGTTTGCTCTGAGGGCGTAAGGAGGTAAGCTATGAGTAAGAAAGAAGCCGTGCCGCTCTCTGTTATGACAGGGGGCGGCTCCTCTTTTTCTGCTGCTGGGAAGAAATATACGATTACTCCTCTTAAACTCAAGGATGTCCCAAACTTTGTTAACGACCAGTTAAGCATTACGTCTCAGCTATTCAACATTGTCAATCCCGAGGCACGCGAGAAGCTTGCCAAATGGCTGCCTAAATGCGTTTTTGATGCGAATGGGGAACCTGTAACTCTAGAAAAAGCAATGGACGATGGCTGGGATTTAAGCGATTTACGTAAGGCCGTTGAAAAGTTGTGTGACTTGTCGGGCTGAAGCCCGCCTCCTCAAATGAAGAGGAGGCTGATTGGGGCGAGGTTTTTACCCAACTTCTGGCCCATACTTCTCTAGGATACGAGGAGATTCTTGACAGGACGATTCCTCAGTTAATGGCGATCCTTGAGAGATTACCAAACCAATTAAGAATCAAACTGGGGTTGCCAGTTGACAATTCTTCTGCAAATGAACCCCAAAAGCCTTCTACTATCAGCGATGTTATAGCGTTTTGTAATTTCTTTTCAAGAGGGGGGTAGCATTTATGGCCGATGAAATCAAAATTATGTCACGGTTGGGAGTGGATTACTCACAAGCTATCAAATCGGCAGAACAATTAGCTGCCTCCCTCTCCACCGTTGACAAGCAACTCAAACAACTTCAATTCGAATATTCTCTGACTGTAGGTCAGTTAAATAAATCTTTCCAGGGATTGCAAACGGGCAAGGTTATTTTGGATCAGTTTGGCCGTCCCTTGAAGCAAATTCCGGAGCTTGCCCAGCAAACTGCCAATGAAATACAAAAGATAGCTCAAAAATCGGCTACCGATGCGGAAACACTAGCAAAAAATACTACAAAACGTGCCGAGACTTTCTGGCAGCGGCGCGTTGGTTGGTTTGTAGCCGGGGCAGCGTTCTACGGTGGGCTAAATGCTCTTCGTGATACTATCAAAACCATCGGCGATGTAGAAATGGGCATGACCCAGATTGCCCGGGTAATTGAAGACACCAACTTCTCTTTTGCCGGCATGAGGGAAGAGCTATTCAAACTTGGCAAAGAATACGGCATGACCTTCGACAAAGTCCAAGATATTGCCCTTCGTTGGGCGCAGGCCGGCTACAACATGCAGGACACGTTGGAACTTACCCGTGATTCCTTATTGGCCCTCAATACCGCCGAGCTTGATGCGGAGCAAGCTACATCTGGTTTGATTGCCATCATGGCTCAGTGGGGACTTACTGCTGACCAACTCTTACCCGTAATTGACAAAATTAACAAGGTTGCCGATGACTTTGCCATTACCTCCGAAGACCTTGTGGCTGGCCTTACCCGTTCTGGCGGTGCTGCAAAGGTTTTGGGATTAACCCTTGAGCAGACCATCGCTATCCTGACCGTGATGCGGGAAGCCACGGGACGTACAGGAAAAGAAATCGGTAATGCTTTGAACTCCATCCTTTCCTTTATGCAGCGCCCAAAGTCTATTGAGGCGTTTGAAAAGGAAGGAATCAAAGTTTGGGCTGACGAGGCCAAAACAACCTTCCGAAACGTTATTGACATATTCAACGAACTAGCCCAACGTTGGCCGCAGATGTCCCAAGCTACCCAGGATATGTTTGTAGATGCCGCCGAACAAGCTGGGCTTTACACCGAAGAGATTGCCGAACTGACCGGGACAATGAAAGAATTTACCGATGTCCAGCAACGTGACTTATCCCAAGCTGCTGCCGGCATCTATCGTAGGAATTACCTTCTTGCCCTGCTTCAGAACTGGTCGAAAATTGATCAGGTTCTTTTGTCTCAGGAACAGGCTTTGGGATACTCCATCAAAGAAAACCAGCGAACAATGGAAACCTACCAGAAGAAAGTGGAGCAACTGAAAGCGGCTTACCAAGAACTACAAGTTGCCATCGGTGAAAGCGGGTTGCTGGACAACCTGAAGGGCGTTGTGGATGTAGCACGGGAAGGTGTCGAATGGCTAAATAAGGCCGATCCTGCGATAAAGGATTTCATTGTAAATCTTGGTATGATTGCTGGGGCGATAGCTACAATAAACACCCTTCTTCGGGTTATGGGCGGTGTCGAGATTATTAAAATGGGTGCTGCTTTGTCCGCACAAATTGCAGCGGCTACAGAAGGGGTTACAGGGCTAAAGGCAGCTTTGGCGGGTCTCGGAGTGTTTATTAAAGCAAACTTACCCTTGCTGGCTGTTACCGGTGCTTTAACTGTTCTGGGTACAGTGTTAACCGAGATACGGCAGCAAGAGCAAAAAATGCGGGAACAGGCTGCCACCGCTGCTCAACTTTTACAAAGATACGAGCAGATTCAGGAACGCTTGTCTGGCCTTGCCGAAGGCACTAAACAATATACCGATGCTTTGCAGGAGTTACAATCCGTTAAGCTTGACATTTTTGCCCAATTCCCAGAAGTGATGAAGGACGGAACAGTTGACGTTGAAAAGCTCCGGGAGATTGCTACTGCTTTTGATGATATTGGTAAGTCAGTAAAGCAGGGCGTTTCGGTTATTGAGCAGTACAACGAACGAGTTAATTCCCTTACTCAAGAAGTCAACACTCTTGAACGGAACAAGAACCTGCTGCAAGAGCTGGCCCAAAAGCATCGTGAACTTTCTCGGGCGCTCAAAGAAGAGAAAGAGGGTTCCGAAGAAGCGGGACAGAAGAAGGAAGCTCTTGCCCAGATAGAGCAAGGGATCATTAGTGTTATCGGGCAAGAAGGCTTCGAACGGCTCAAGGCTGCTGGTTTCACCGTTGAAGCAGTTAACAAAGAAATCGAAGCTATCAATAAGAAGATTCAGGCCAAGAACCAAGAGCAGAAGGCAATTGTAGAGAACGAGAAAGCCATGACTAAGACGATGATTCAAGAGACCATTACCCGTATGAACGCTGCTCTTCTGGAAGCTCAGGCGATGGCTGAACGGGCGCAGGCATTGAAACAGTCCTGGATGACCAATGACAGCAACCTGCTTAACATGACACAGTTTGTCGAATCTTCCAAAGCAGAACAGCAGTCCCAGTACTACCTTAATAAGGCCAAGGAGTACCAGCAACTTATAACCAAGCTCCAGTCTCACCTTAATGATTTAACCCAGACCCAAGGAAAGGCTTCGAGGGCTGCGGGTGCTGGTGCAGGGGAGACGGGGAAACTTACCGATGCTATCCGGCGGTACATTGAAACGGTTATGCAGGCCGTTGATGCTATTGAAGAACTCAACACTCGCCGGCAACAAGAAATTGACCTATTAGAGGCCCGTATCAACTACTTTGGCCGTGAAGGAACTTCTATTGAAAGCCAGTTGGCCGCTTTGAGAGACCGTACTAAACTAATCGAGCTAGCTAAGGAACAACAGAAAGGACTTCACGAAGAGAATATTAGACTTACAGAGGCCAATAAGAAACTCGAAGAGCAAATGAAGAAAGTGAACCGTACTACAGACGAAGGACGGCAAGCTTTCCAGGAGCTGTCCAACCAAATCAAAGAAAACAACCAGAGGATTGCCCAGAACAGCGTCGAGTGGTGGAAATGGCAGGAAGTAGTAAGTAGCGGGATAAGCAGAGTAGAAATGCTCAGAGAAGTAAGAGAGGCTGAATTAAACAGTCTTAAGAGCCAGTTACAGTATTATACCCGTGAAAATGCTACCAAAGAAGACCTTAACCGTGCCGATGACCTAAGAGTGCAAATTCTAATGAAACTATCCGAAAAATACGTCGATCTTAATAACCAGATTCAAGAAAGAACCCGCCAACAGCAACAGTTACAGGAAGCGTTAAAATCGGGTGTGATTTCCGAGGCTTTGTATAACGAGAAGTTGAAAGAAGTACTTGTTTCTTCCAACGACCTTACTAGTGAACTATTTAATGTGAGAAAAGAAATGAACCAACTAACTTCTGAAGCTGCGAAAAGTAACGTTTTTGAAATGGTTACTAAACCTCTTGATCATTTTGCACGCATGGGGATTCTTTCGGTGGAAGAGCAAATCAAGGCGTTGCAAGACTTAAGACGCAATAGAGAACTGGACATGGAACAACAATGGGAAATTGATGAGCGTTTGTTTGAACATTACAAAGACCTACTAAACCAACAGAAAAAAGATATTGAGGAAGCATATCAGGAACGGTTAAGGTTGCTTGAAGAAACTACCAACGCCCAAATAGAAGAAATCCAACGCCTAATTGATGCATTGGATCAAGAAGCTACCAATGAAGAAAGAGAAGAAGCTGAAAGACAACATAACCAGAAGATAGCCGAACTTCTAAAAGAACGTTATTATCATGAGCTACGCACAGGTATTGAGCACCAGCGTGAAATTGAACGGATTAACCAAGAAATAGCCGAAGAAAATAGACGTTGGGAGCTTCAACAAAACGAATGGGCTAGGGAAGACAAGCGAAAAGAATATGAGAAACAGATTGAAGATATTCGAGAACAGGCCGAGAAGCAACGCCAGGAATGGGAAGAAGCATGGGAACGGCTCGAAGCCGACTTCTCCGACCATAACATTAATATGCTTGCTGCTGCCGCTGCCTATGACGATGATTGGTACAAGGATGCCAAACGAAAAGCTCAAAAGTGGTTTGAGGGGTTCAAGGAAGGTTTGCCGAGTGACTTAGTTGGCAATTATCTTTCCAGTTTAGTCGGCGAAGCAGAAGATTACTTGGAAGATATCAGGGAACGTGAAACAACCAAGTACATTTCTTCAGAGGGTTCTAGCAGTTCTGGTTCCAGCAAGTCTTCCACAGTAGATGAGCAGTATTACCGAGACAAAGCTCTCTTGAGCCTTAAGAAACTAGCCGAGGAAGCTTATGCTTCTGGAAACAGGAGCTTAGCCGAACAATATCACGAACAGGCTAATGCTATTCGTGAATCCGGTTCTACGCTTGATCCGAACAATACCAAGAGTGCAAAACAGTTAGAACAAGAAATGCTACAGAAGTACGGCAAGGCCCACGAAGGAGCCTATGTCGTAGAAAGTGGTGCGGCGGTTCTTCTCAAGGGGGAACGGGTGCTTTCGCCCCAACTTACGGTAAGTTTTGATCGACTGGCCAATGCACTACTGAACAAGAATGTGCTTTTCACCGACAACCTTGACCGTGCCGTTAACAGGATTGTGGCTGCGCTGGAAAAGTCCAGAGGGCCGCAAGTTGATAAGCTACTTAACATTGAGCGGTATGAACCTGCGGATGCTACAGACATTCAGATACTAGGACGGGAACTTGTTCGCAGCTTGAATCTTCTCAATTCGGCAAGGGGGAGATGAGTATGGCTTTGTGGGTAGATGAAGAAAGCATCCTGCAACCTCTAGGTCTAACCGTCCTACGAGACAGCAGATACGAGCTTTTACCCAGTACCAGGGACTATTTTGAGAAGATACCTGGAAGGCACGGTGAAATTGACTTTGGGGCCGAGTTTGAAGCAAGGGTATTGGAACTGCATTGCTGCATCGAGATTAATCCTTCCGATTGGCCTGCCAAAAGGCAGGAAATAGCTCGATACCTCAATCCTCTTCTAGGCACTCAAACGCTAACTTTTGCCGACGAACCCGGTAAGGTTTATCACGTAAGGTACTCGGGGAATATTGACATTACCAACTACCTTGACGGGAAGGAATTTACCATTCCTTTCAGGATGTGTGATCCGTTTATAACCAGCGAAAAAGAAAACCAACTAACGGGAAGCGGGACGGCAACAAATGCTGGAAATGTGGAAACGCCTTTTATTTTAATTATCCACGGCCCAGCAACCAATCCCAGCGTGACCGTTGGGGGATACGTGATGACCTATACTGGGACAATCGGCGTAAACAGCGAGTTGATAGTAGACACGGAAAAACTCACGGCTACCCTTGACGGGCAAAATGCGTTGCCAAACTATAACGGAGTGTTCCCGAAGTTGCAACCGGGAGATAATACCGTGGTGGCAGCAACAGAGGGAACAACAATCATTAAGTGGTACGATAGATGGATTTAATCGGGGGTGGTGGGTAAATGCCTTTAATTATCCCGCCTTATATCGAAATACGTACGGCCGCCGGTGCAACGGCGGCCTTTTTATCTCCCGAATCTGATAACATCAAGGAAGTTGAAATCGAACGGGAACTGAACGGTAAATCCGTTTTAACCTTTTCTATGCCTCTAAGCAGTACCAAGTGGACTTACATTTCCGATGCCTACCGCATTTACGCTGGCGGCAGGGAATTTGTAGTCCTTAACCCGGAAGCAATAAGGAAAGAACGGGACGGGAGGAAACTTTTCGGACTGGTAACTGCCCAGGAATCGTGGATACTGCTGGGGAAGAAGTACGCCACGTTATCCAACGATCCCCAGAACACTTCCCCTCCCTGGTCTGCTGTCGTTATTGTTTCTGGGGGTAGTGACCTGTCTGGGGGACGTTATCCTGTTGGTAGCGCAGGACACGCATTGTATGCCCTCCTACAAGGAACGGGATGGTCTGTTGGCACGGTAGACGTTGAAGGCACGCACGATCTAGAAACGGAAAAGCTGTCCGTCCTGGCGAATATTTACAAGATACAGGAGATTTGGGGTGGCTACCTTGTATGGGACAGCATTAACAAGACTGTTTCTCTCCGTAGCGAAGAAAACTGGGCACCATATACTGGCTATCAGATCAGGTACGCCAAAAACCTGAAGGATATTGCCAGAACCGATGACTACGACATTATCACCAGACTATATCCGTTCGGAGAAGACGATTTGAACATTGCTTCTGTCAATAATGGTCAGCTTTACATTGAGAATCACAGTTATACCGATGAAATCCTGGAAGGAATATGGGTTAATCAGGACATTTCCGATCCGCAGGAGTTGAAGGACAAGGCCATAAAGTATCTGGAAAAAGTGTGCAGACCCCGGTACAATTACAAGGTTACTCAGGTTGACCTGCGGACATTGCCTGGCTACCAACATGAGGACTTCGACCTAGGTCATATCGTTGATGTAATAGACGAAGAACTTGGCATCAACAGTAAGGCCAGGATTATTGGATACAAGTATGACGTATTCCAGCCTTGGAAGTGCGAGTTGGAAATCGGCGATCCTATTGACAAGATCGAAGCCGTCCTAGCGGACAGCCGCGAAGTGGTTAACTACCTTAACACTATCAGGAACAGCAAAGGACAAATCACGGCTTATAAACTTGTGGACGAAAGCATTATTAGTGAAAAAATAGCCAAGAGTGCAATAGACGCCAGCAAAATCAATGTTGGTCTTATCTTCCTGAGTGGCGATTCTTGGACTGACAATAATCCTGCTCCTGGCTACGTGTCTTGGAACCAGCACAAGGTTTACTGGAATGGCAACGAGTACGTTATTGCTGCTGGCAATACCAACCTCAAGTACATCTATTGGGATAACCAAGCAACAAGCTATAGTGCCAGCGCAACCCTGCCCGACCTTACGGATGCAGGGTTTATTATTGCCGTGAACAACGGAGGATTGCATGAACTGGTTTGGAATCAATCCATTGCAAAGAAACTTGTTGGCAATGAGATGATTGAAGAATTTGCTATCGACACCTCTAAGTTGGCCGATGCTGCCGTAACAACAGCGAAATTGGCCAATGCGGCAGTAGATGTAAACAAGCTGGCTGATTTAGCTGTAACTGCATCTAAAATAGTAGACGGAAGCGTTACTATGCCAAAGATAGCGGATTTTTCTGTAACACAATCGAAGCTAGCTGATGCAGCAGTAACAACAAGAGCTATAGCTAGCCAAGCAGTAGATTCTACCAAACTGGCTGACCTAGCTGTAACAGCTTCGAAAATTGCAGATGGAAGTATTACTGCGCCCAAACTTGGTGCGGCAGCAGTAACAGCAGAAAAAATTGCGGCACAAGCTGTAACAGGGGAGAAGATTGCTAATGCGGCCATAGGAACTGCTCATATACAAAATGGTGCGATTGTAAACGCTCACATTGTGAATGGTGCCATTGATAGTGCAAAAATTGCCGATGCTGCCATAACATCAGCTAAAATTGCAAACGCAGCAGTTGGTAGCGCAGCTATTGCACAGGCAGCTATTGGCACAGCCCACATTGCCAGCGGAGCAATTACAAGTGCGCATATTCAAGATGGAGCTATTATAAACGCTAAAATAGCTAACGCAGCAATAGACTCAGCCAAAATTGTTGATGGTGCCATTACTTCTGCCAAGATCGCCAATGCTGCCGTTGGTAGTGCGGCCATAGCTAACCTTGCGGTAGGTACAGCACACATCGCAGACGGGGCTATTACCAATGCAAAAATCGGCAATGCCGCGATAAGTGAAGCAAAAATTCAAGATGGAGCTATTAGTACTGCTAAAATCGCAAATGCGGCCATTACTTCTGCCAAGATCGCTAACGCTGCCGTTGGTTCAGCGGCTATTGCCAACGCTGCCATAGGTTCTGCCCACATTGCTAATGGTGTTATTCAGACAGCGCATATAGCTGATGCGGCCATAACCGATGCTAAGATAGCCAATCTTAGTGCCAACAAGATCACTAGCGGAGAACTACTTACAAGCAAGGTTGACGTAGTAGCGGAAAACGGAGCGATAAGAATTAACGGCGCTGGTCTTACGGCTTATGACGACACTGGTGCCCTTCGCGCCAGCCTAGGTATGGAATCTCTTGGCGATCAGACTGCTACCTTCACCCGCTCCTCCGTCGCCCACCTCTCCAACGGCACGCAGGTCGCGGCCAACTCCCCCCGGTACGAGGCGGGCCGGTTCGCGCAGGCAATCATGATCGAGGAGGGGACGACGAATCTTCTTACCAACCCCAGCTTTGAAGGCACCTACGTTTCAGGGCTTGCACCAAACTGGGCTGCATATGCCACTGGCTCAGCCACAGGTAGCTATGCGGAAAGCACAGATGCACTGGCAGGTAGTAAGGCGCAACGGATTACCAGAACTGGTGGCGCTGCTAGCGACCGCTGGGGGATTAGACAAACAAGCAGTGCTATAAATGCAACCAATGCTACTATTTCAGTTTATATAAAGGTGCTAAGTTTTACTCCTAGTGCAGTTGTACGGTTATATGGGGATTTTACCGGCGGGCCTTATGGTGTAGGTCAGATCCATACTATTACTTCTGACGATGTTGGAAAGTGGATTAGGCTTCAAGGTACAGCAACCGTTGATTCTACGGATACATGCACTCTTTTTATTTGGATTGAAGGAGCTAACGCAGATATACTGGTTGATTGCGCCCAAGTGGAAGCCAAACCCTACGCCACCTCATTCATCGACTCCACCCGCTCCCCCGAGACCCTGACCATCCCCACGGCGGGGGTGCTGAACCCGCAGGAGGGAACGGTGGAGTGCTGGGTTAAGACACCCAGCAATATGACTGCAACTAGCCGGATTATTTTTGATACAAGGGTATCTGGCAACAACAATGCACTTGTGGGTTATTGGAATACTTATGGTAATTTACGAATGATTGTGGGTACTGGAACCTCGTACTATACTATCACCGGTGTAACTACACTTCAGCCGGATACTTGGTATTATGTGGCGTTTAGGTGGTCTGCAACTGGTACTGCTATCTTATTGAATGGTAACGTGGAAGCATCTTCAACGACTTCTCCTGGGTTAAGTTTTGGTAGTTCATTCCGAATTGGCTCCAACTATTTAGGCGGTGAGTATATAGATTCCCTCATCGACGACCTCCGCATCTCCTCCCGCGCCCGGACGGATGCGGAAATTGCGGCGGCGTACAGCAGCGGCAAAGCCCTTCCCGTAGATTAAGGAGTAATTATATGGGTGCAAAGACTTGCTCAATAGATGGTTGCGAGAAGCCAGCAATTGCCTGTGGGTGGTGTTGGAAGCATTATCAGCGATGGTATTATCATGGCGATCCTTTAGATCATGGCAATCGAATTATTGGAGACGACGAGGCGCGTTTCTGGGAAAAGGTTAATAAAAATGGCCCTATTCCAGAAACGCGTCCCGATTTGGGGCCGTGTTGGGAATGGACTGCGTATAAACAAAATGGGTATGGTCAATTTAAATTAGGTTCAAGAGTTGTGCTTGCTCATAAGTATGCTTATGAATTACTGGTTGGCCCAATACCAGAAGGGAAACAATTGGATCATCTTTGCAGGAATAGGGCCTGTGTCAATCCAAAACACTTAGAACCTGTAACTCCAAAGGAAAACATCCATAGAAGCCCTACTGCTCCCGCTGCAATTAACTCGAGAAAAACGCATTGTATACATGGTCACGAATTTACTCCCGAGAACACATTGATTCAACATGGCAGATGGAGATTATGTAGAGAATGTAGTCGGCAAAGAGCATTAGCTAAATATTATCGGCAAAAGAAAAAACAAAGGGGGAAAACATAATTGGGTTGGACTACGTACAAGCTAGGGTTCGACGGCACACTTCGCCCGACGATCCGTAAGTTTGGTATTATGCTCAAGGATGGGGAGGTAACAGTTACTCACCCAACTGGGGAATATACCCAAATGAGCGAGAGCGGATTGATACACTTCATTCCTCAACCAATTTATACTACAAGCCCATTGCCAGCGAATACAGAAGGGTTTGAGGGAGGGGTTATTCCTTCAGGATGGGATACTAGCGATTGCAGTATAGTAACAGGCGGAAGAACTGGAAACTACTGTCTTAGGTTAGATAGTGACGACTATAATTCTCATTGGGCAGTTGATTTCTATGTTACAAAAGACAATACCACAGTAAGCTTCTGGTACAGAAGAGACTCTACAAGTGTAGATCAATGGAGTTATAGAGTGGCTTTAGATGGACAAGACAAAGGAGGTATTGCTTATACAAATCAGTGGACTCAGTTTACTATAACGGGAGTTTCGAAAGGTATGCATCGACTACATTGTTATGTGGTTGATACAGATACCTATGATTATCCAGTATACTTTGATGACTTTACATTTGAAGCAAATCCCGTTGCTTATCAATTGATTGGCTACAATTCTGCTGTTGGCTATCATCACATTTATGGAACTTACATTGGAGAGTATACGACGAGTATTTTTTGTGTTCGCAACCAAGATAAACC
>JBNATO010000031.1:0-13554 GCA_049701555.1 Thermacetogeniaceae bacterium
CCCGTTAGGATCGCCCTTAGAGGAATCTGAGCAAAGAAAAGCGGAGCGAGCCTCATCTTTGAATTTTGGGCGGGAGCGTCCAAAAAGGAAGCAAAGCGGCTAGTTTAATAAGCCTTTTGGATCTAGCTTTAGGAATGCCTCCACGATTTTGGGGTCAAACTGGGTGCCACTGTTTCTTTTTATTTCCTCTATTGCTTCTTCTAGCGTCATCGCCTTGCGGTAGGGTCGGTCTGCGGTCATCGCTTCGAAGGCGTCTGCGAGGGTGCAGATGCGCGCCAGAAGGGGGATCTCTTCGTCTCTTATTCCAAATGGATAGCCATTGCCGTCGTATCTCTCGTGATGGTAGAGAGCTACTTCAGCAGCTTGGTTTAGGTAGTCGATGTCCCTGAGGATCTCATAGCCGTAGATGCAGTGCTTTTTAACCGCTTCGTACTCCTCAGCGGTGAGAGGCCCTGGTTTAAGGAGTATCTGCTCGCTAACCCCTAGCTTGCCGATGTCGTGGAGCAGGGTGCTCCAATTCAAGGTTTTTAATTCTTCCCGCGAGAGGCCGAGCGCTTTGCCGATGGCGTTTGCTATTTTGTTTGTTCTCAGGGAGTGAATGGCAGTTCTGCTCTCTTTTTTCTCCAGGGCTTTGACTATTGCCCTGATCGTCCCCTCGTAGGCTTCGTGGATCTTTCTGTTGGCATTGACGAGGTCCTTTGTAGCCCTTTTTATTCTCTGGCGCAGGTAAATGTACAGCACCAAACTGAAAATGGTTATTCCGGCGATCCCGGCCAGGGCTGAGTACAGATAGCTGATGATGCTGCTCAGTATAATGCGTCTTCCGAACCATCTGTCGCGGAGCTCTTCTAGCTCCCCTGATGCTTGAATTTTGTCTATTCCTCTGTTTATAATGCTCAGCAGGTGAGTGTTCCCTTCCTTGACCGCAAAGGTGTAGTTTATGATAAGGAAAGGATCGCCTATGGCCTTGATCTTCTTCTCAAGGCCTTCCTTTTCGATGGCGTAGATGCCCGTGTAGTAGTTGGCGGCGACTGCGTCGACACGGCC
Organism: Thermacetogeniaceae bacterium; assembly: GCA_049701555.1. GTDB lineage: Bacteria > Bacillota > DSM-12270 > Thermacetogeniales > Thermacetogeniaceae > JBNATO01. Next base: position 1,048 of record JBNATO010000031.1, read on the forward strand.
TTCCGCCAGCGCTCTCAACGCTTCGGGTTGGCTGTTGTAGACATAGAGGTTTAGCCCTGGATAGTTTTTAAGGTAATCTTCAGCGTAGCTGTCCTTCTGCACCCCGAGACGGCGGTTTTCCAGGTCCTTGAGGCTATGGATGTGGTATTGTTCTGCTGGCACGAAGAGGACGTACTTGCTCTGCATATACGGTTTTGAGAAATCGAGGTATCTTTCTCTCTCAGGAGTCGGTACAGCTCCGATCAGGATGTCGTATTTGCCTGAGACGACTCCCTTCTTAGCCTTCTCCCAATCGAGCAGGGTGATTTGAAAATCGACGTTTTCCTTTTCCCCGATCAGTTTCAAGACTTCTATATCGAAGCCCTCTGGCTTACCCTCGCTGTTTAAATAAACGTGAGGGGGATAATTGTTGTCGCCTGTCGCGGTATAGCCATGGCTTGGGGATGGGTTTGAGAGCAAAAGCGATAAAAGCAGCGCGATCGTTGCGGCAGCTTTCTTCAATAGCCCCATATTATTGCAAACCTCTTTTTGTTTTTGGCGTTCTGGCTGATGCATTGGCTTTGGATGTATCCTTATTGACAAATTGTGGTTGTTTTCGAGGATATTCGCCATATATGCCTAATTATATCATGAAAATTTGAATTTAAAAAATTAATGCTGCCGCTTTTTTAGGCGGCAGCACGAGGGATTGCGCCACTCTTCTACACCAATGACATCCCGGCTTCGAGGGCTTTCAGGTTGAGATCACGGTACTCAGGGCGCACCGCCTCGGAGACGACCTCTTTCCAGTCGATGAGGTTTGATAGCCCTCTCAGCTTGAGGAGCGCCCCGAGCAGCACCATGTTCATCGCCCTGTGGTTCCCCAGCCCTTCTGCGGCTCTGTCAGCGTCGATGATGTGGAGAGAGACAGGATAGGCTGAGAGCCGCTCCTCGATGTCCTGGGGGTAGGGGACTGCTCCGCTCAGGATGGGAAGGGAAGGGATTTCCTTTTTGTTGACCAGGAGGATCCCGTTTCTCTTCACGTAGTGGATGTAGCGCAGGGCCTCCAGCTTCTCGAGGGCGACCAGGGCGTCGATGGCTCCGGGGCCGACGAGAGGAGAATAGACCTGCTCGCCGAAGCACACCTGGGTGACGACGCTCCCTCCCCGCTGGGCCATCCCGTGCACCTCAGTGCTTTTGACGTCGAGCCCTGCCCTGAGCAGCCCTTCGGCAAGCACTCTGGATGCCAAGAGGATCCCTTGCCCGCCGACTCCGGCGAACATAAAGCGCTTCGTCTCCTTGAACATCACTTGCTCACCCCTTTCTCCTGCACCTGCACAGCGTTGTTCCTGCAGACCTGCTCACAGAGCCCGCATCCGGCGCAGGCGATCGGGTCGATCGATGGGTAGCCGTCCCTCCCGAAGGAGAGGGCAGGGCATCCCAGGCGCAGGCAGTTCTTGCACTTTGTGCAGCTTTCCTTTACGACTTCGCGGCTTGGGCCGCGCTGCGCCTCCTTGAGCAGGCGGCAGGGCGCCTTCACGACTATCGCCACTCGGTCCGGAGAGGATTTGGCGTCTCTGATTGCTGACCTGATCTCCTCAAGGTTGTAGGCGTTGACAACGTGGACCCTGTCGAAGCCGACAGCTAGGAAGATGCGCTCGGGGTCCTGCATGAAGGTCGCTTCCCCTTCCAGGGTGCGGCCTGTCCCCGGGTTCTCCTGGTGGCCTGTCATGGCTGTGCTCCGGTTGTCGAGGACGACGGGAACTATGGAGCGTTTGTTGAAGATGGCGTCGATGGCTCCGGTGATCCCCGAGTGGTAGAAAGTGGAGTCTCCCAGCACTCCGAAGACTTTCTCGTCGTGGGGGGGGTTGATGGCGATCCCGAGGGCGATGGAGATGCCGCCGCCCATGCAGGCTGAGACATCGATCCCTTCGAGCGGGGGGAGCGCTCCGAGGGTGTAGCAGCCGATGTCTCCGACCACCATCAGCTTTTCGCGCCTCGCAAGGTAGAAGAAGCCGCGGTGCGGGCAGCCGGCGCAGAGCATCGGGGGGCGCCCCGGGATGTCGACGACCGCTTCTGATGCAGCGGGCTCGGGCTTTTCGATGGGTTCCAGCCCGGCCTTCTCCAGGGATGCGGCGACTGCCTGAGGGTTCAACTCGAAGAAGGGCGAGATGTACTTCTTCCCCTCGCAGGGTATCCCCAGCGCCCGGACCATCGTCTCTAGGTAGGGGTCGAGCTCCTCGACGACGAGGATGCGCTGCACCTTAGATGCGAACTCCCGGATGATCGCCTCGTCGAGGGGATAGACGAGGCCGAGTTTGAGGATGGAGTACCTGTCTCCGAAGGCGTCTTTGACGTAGTTGTATGACGCCCCGGAGGTGATGATCCCCACGTCGCTGCCGGTGATCTCCATCCTGTTGGCGGCTTTGGCCTCCGGATCGGAGACCAGTTTTTTCAGGTTTTCCTCCAGAACCAGGCGGCGTGCCCTGGCGTGGGCTGGGAGCACGACGTACTTGGGGACGTTGCGCTCATAGCTGCGGCTGCGCCTCTGGTAAGCAGCGTCTCCGTCGATCTCCACTACTCCCCGTGAGTGGCTCACGCGCGTCACCAGGCGCAGCAGGAAAGGGACGTCGTAGCGCTCGCTCAGTTCGAAGGCCAGTTTCGTGAAGTCGACGCACTCCTGGCTGGTCGAGGGCTCCAGCATGGGAACCTTGGCGTGGATGGCGTACCACCTGTTGTCCTGCTCGTTCTGGGAGCTGTGCATCCCTGGGTCGTCGGCGACGGCGATCACCAGCCCGCCGTTGACCCCCATGTAGGCTGTTGTGAATAGAGGGTCTGCCGCAACGTTCAAACCCACGTGCTTCATCGTCACCAGGCTGCGCAGGCCGGTAACGCAGGCGCCGTAGGCCTGCTCCAGGGCGACCTTTTCGTTGATCGCCCAGGCCACCATGGGGCCTTCCATCTGGGCGAGAGTCTCCACGATCTCTGTGCTAGGGGTGCCAGGATAGCCGATCCCCAGCCCGACGCCCGCTTCCCAGGCGCCCCTGGCGACACCTTCATTCCCTGATAAGATCGCTTTGTGTCGCAATTTCGTGTCTTCCCTCCTTTGGCTTCACATTCTCAATGCTATTCGCCGCCTGGCTTGGGAAATCCTTTTTTCTTCGGCAGGAAAACTCTGCATAAGAACAAAGCCCGGGCACTTGCCCGGGTGTTTTGCATGAGCGGCTTCCTCTCACAAGCTCCTCAGGTCGAATACGCGCTTTGTCTTCTTCTCGCTGCGGGGGAGGCTCCCGTTGGGGACGACCTCCACATCCGCCTGGATCCCGATGATCCGCTTGATGTTCTGCCTGCACGCTGCTGCGGCCTGCTCGGCATCGGCTCCTGGCTCTCCCTCGACGCGGATCAGTATGCGGTCCTTTCCGTTTTCCCTCGTGAGGATCACCTGGTACTCGCTGCTCAGGCCTGGCGTGAGCTTGAGCGCTGTATCGATCTGGCCGGGGAAGACCAGGACACCTTTTACCTTGAAGGACTCGTCGCAGCGCCCCAGGATGCGGTCGATCATCGGGTAAGGGCTGCCGCAAGGGCAGGCTTCGGGGATGATCCGGGTGATGTCCCGGGTGCGGTAGCGGATCAGGGGAAGTCCCTCTTTGGTGAGGGTTGTGATCACCAGCTCGCCCTTTTCCCCTATTGGCAGCACCTTCCCGGTGTCGGGGTCGACCACCTCGAAGTAGAGGTAGTCGCTCCAGTAGTGGATGCCGCAGTGGTGATGGCAGTCGATCCCGATCCCGGGGCCATAGACCTCGGTCAGCCCGTATATGTCGTAGGTGTCGATCCCCAGCAGAGAGGAGATGCGCTGCCTCATCTTCTCTCCCCAGCGCTCCGAGCCGAAGATCCCCACCCTCAGGGAGAGCCGGTCTTGCAGGCCGCGCCGGGCGATCTCCTCGGCTAGCAGAAGCCCGTAGGACGCAGTGGCGATGAAGGCTGTCGCCTTGAGCTCGACCATCATCTCCAGCTGTTTCTCGGTGTTTCCAGGCCCCATCGGGATGGCCATCGCGCCTATCCTTTCCGTGCCTGCTTGGAACCCGATCCCTGCGGTCCATAGCCCGTAACCAGGGGTGATCTGGACGCGGTCGCGGCTGGTGATCCCGGCGTAGCGCAGGGATCTCGCCATCATCTCGGCAAAGGCCTCGACGTCGTTTCTTGTGTAAGGGATGATGATCGGCTTCCCTGTCGTCCCCGAGGAGGAGTGGATGCGCACGATCTCCTCTTCGGGCGCTGCCCGCATATACTCTATGGGATAGGCCCGCAGGTCCTCTTTGGTCGTGAATGGAAGTGAACTGAAGTCTTCCAGCGTCCGGATGTCATCGGGCTTGATCCCCGCTGCGTCCAGCTTGTCGCGGTAGAACTGGCTGCGGCTGTAGGCGCGCCGCACAGCCTTCTGCAGGGCGGGAAGCTGCGATTCGAGGATCTCCTCAAAATCAATCGGCGAATACTCGGGAATGCTCCTGGCCATCTCCTTGATGCCCGGCTCTCCTATGGCCTGGGTGCCGGGCAGGCACCTCCTCTCCTCAGGTTCCATACAGACAAAAAACAAACCAGGCCAACAAAGCCTGGTTGCTCGCTCCGCAACATCTCGGCTTTGCTCACCTCACTCTTGGCTCCAACTCGGCTCAGCTCTGCTCGCACATATTCGGTTTTCCGGTTTTTTAACCTCTCTTTACCTATATCATATTGATGGCTGCGGTGTCAAGCGAGAATTATCTTCAGCAGCTGGCGGGCGTTGGCCACAGCCCAGCCCCCGGCGTCGTTGTTGAAGTAGGCGTAGACATCTCTGCCGCTTTCCAGCCACTCCCGGATCCTCCTCCCCCAGACTTGCAGCTCTTCGTCTGAATAACACGAAGCATAGACCTTTTCGCTTCCGTGGAAGCGGATGTAGACAAAGTCTGCTGTAACCTCGAGGCTCTGCGGCCACCTCGGGGAGTCTGCGATGCAGAGCGAGAAGTTGTTCTGCCGCAGGATCTCGTAGACCTCGGGGGAGAACCAAGAGTCGTGGCGGAATTCGAAGGCGTGCCTTGCGGAGCGGGCAGCCTCGTTGGTCTGGAGCAGCATGCAGAAATCGGCGAGAAGCTCCGGGTCACCCCGGAGGCCCGGGGGGAGTTGCCAGAGGACGACTGCGAGCTTTTCCTGGAGCCTTTCCGCACGGCTGAAGAAGGCGGCAAGGGGTTCCGCCGCATCCCTCAGGCGCTTTATGTGGGTTATCGTTCTGCTCCCTTTGACGGCGAACCGGAAGCCCGGAGGGGTGTTGTTGTACCAGCTGGCGAAGGTCTTGGCTAGGGGAAGGCGGTAGAAGGTGACGTTCAGCTCAACCGTGTTGAAATGGGTCGAGTAAAAGCTGAGCCACTGGCGGCTGGGCAGATCGCCAGGGTAGAAGGTTCCCTTCCAGTGAGGGTAGTTGTAGCCGCTGGTGCCTATGTAAAGTTCAGCCACGGGGGCAGCCTCCTTTCGTCAGGTTGCCGCCTTACTCGCTTCTCTGCCTGCGGAACAGGATGTACGAGTAGACCGTGGGGATGGCGACCATGGCGGCGATCGCTGCGAAGTATATGGCCATCCCCCAGGCACCGGGGACTGGTGCTGTCAACAGGCAGGCGAGGCCACCTGCAACCCAGACTTTCGCTCCCAGCCTGTGGGTGCGCTGCCAGACCTCCTCGCTGGCCAGCGTCCAGGGAGTCTTGATCCCCACGAAGTAGTTGTGCCGGAACTCCCCCATGAAGTTGCCGATGATCACGAACAGAATTCCGGTCAGGGCTTTGACCATAAACCCCACGTCGATCCTGTGGCCAAGGGCATTCAGCACCGTCACGGCGTAGAGGGCGCTCATGAACAGCACGAAGCTCCATCTGAGAAGCCGGTAGGCTTCCGCGAACCGGGTGTAGTTTTCCCGCTTGGGGTCGATCAGCGGCGTGACCAAGAGGAGCAGATAGAGGCCGATGCTCATGAGCGGAGCGAAGAATGCCCCAAAGAGAGGGGAGGAGTAGGCATCCACCTCACCCCTGAAGTTCCAGTGGCTGGGAACCCTCTCCGGGAGATGGGGGTAGATCAGGGTTGCTGCGATCAGCATCCCTGCCAGCCAAAACCACAGAGGGATGTCCCCCTTTAGGGCCTCCCAGTTGAGGGAGTAGCCGTTTGCGCTTTTTTTCTTCTCCATGGAGGAGCCCCTCCTTTCTCCAACATTCTATTCCTTCTCTGGGCAGGAAGCAATGGAGAAAAATAGGGATGTATCTCAAAAAAGCAAGGAAAATGGCGAATTGGCGCATACAGTTATGGTATAATAGCAGCAGATGTTTCCAGCGATTGCTGCGGGCGAAGCGCTGAGCCTGAAATTGGCGGAGTGAGGAGGAAGCGGCGGTGCGCATCCTTGTCACCGGCGGTGCCGGTTTTATCGGCTCCCATGTCGTCGATGCCCTCGTTGAGGAGGGGCACGAGGTGGTTGTCGTGGACAACCTGTGCAGGGGCAAGAGGGAAAACCTGAACCCTGCGGCGAGGTTTTACGAGATGGACATCTGCGATCCCCGCCTGGAGGATGTCTTCCGGAGAGAGCGGTTCGACTGCGTCAACCATCATGCTGCCCAGATCGATGTGCGGCATTCGGTTGCCGAACCGCTGGAGGACGCTAGGACGAACATCATGGGGCTGTTGAACGTGTTGGAGAACTGCCGAAAGTATGGGGTGAAGGGGGTCATCTTCGCCTCTTCTGGTGGTGTCGTCTACGGCGAGCCCTCGAAGCTGCCTGTGCCTGAGAGCCATCCCAAGGGGCCGCAGTCTCCCTACGGTGTCAGCAAGCTCACCTCCGAGTTCTACCTGGCCTACTATGCCTCTGAGATAGATATCCCCTATGTCGCCCTGCGCTACGCCAACGTCTACGGCCCCAGGCAGGACCCGCATGGGGAGGCGGGGGTTGTGGCGATCTTCGGGCTCAGGATGCTCAAAGGTGAGGCGCCGGTGATCTACGGCGACGGTGAGCAGGTCCGCGACTACGTCTATGTTGGAGATGTGGTGCGGGCGAACCTGCTTGCCTTGAGGCGGCTTCAGGAGGGAGGGATCTCTTGCAAGGGTAGCGGCTGCGCCATCAACGACTTTGCCTACAACATCGGAACGGGGAAGGGGACGACAGTCAACCAGCTGTTTGGGATGCTCAAGGAGATCACCGGGTTCAGCGGGGACCCGGAGCATGCGCCCGAGCGCAAAGGGGAGCTGAGGAGGATCTACCTCGATGTGACGAAGGCAAAAAGCGAGCTGGGTTGGGAGCCGCTGGTGGACCTCCGGGAGGGCCTGCGCCTCACCGTCGACTCCCTTTCCGGGTGAGGCATAAAATTTTTCTTGCAGTGATGTTTGTTAGTATATAAATTTATAGTAGCAAGCATGTATATATTGTCGGCTTGCGTTAAGCCTAAAGAACAAAATAAAGACTGAGGAGGTAGTCGCATGGGTAAAAAGGTGTGTATCGTCGGCGGGGTCGCAGGGGGCGCCAGCTGCGCCACGAGGCTGCGGCGGCTGGACGAGGGTGCGGAGATCGTCCTTTTCGAGAGGGGTGACTATGTCTCTTTCGCCAACTGCGGGCTCCCCTACCACATCGGCGGGGCGATCCCGAAGCGGGAGTCCTTGTTCGTGGCGACGCCTGAGCTGCTCAGGAAGCGCTTCCGCATCGACGTGCGCCTAAGGCATGAGGTCGTAGGGATCGACCGGGAGAAGAAGGAGATCGAGGTGAGGGATCTCGCAGATGGGAGGAGCTACAGGGAAGGCTACGATGTCCTGGTGCTGGCGCCGGGGGCTGAGCCTCTCAAGCCGCCCTTTCCGGGTGTCGACCTGCCAGGGGTCTTCACACTGAGGACTATCCCCGATATGGATGCCATCATCAGATGGATCGACGAGAAGTCTGCTCGGCGTGCGGCGGTTATCGGCGGCGGATACGTCGGGCTGGAGGTGGCGGAGAACCTCAGGAAGCGCGGCCTTGATGTTGCGGTCGTAGAGCAGATGGATCAGGTGATGGCTCCCCTCGACTACGAGATGGCAGCCCTTGTGCAGGCGCATCTCAAGGAAAAAGGGGTAGAGCTGTGCTTGGGAGAACAGGTGCGGGAGATCGAGCAAAAGGGATACGGGCTTGTTGTCAGGACCGCTGGCAGGGAGATCCCTGCGGATCTGGTGCTGGTGGCTGTTGGGGTGCGCCCGGAGGCGCGGCTAGCTGCTGAAGCCGGTCTGGAGATCGGCCCGACAGGGGGGATCAAGGTCGATGAATACCTGCGCACATCGGATCCCTACATCTACGCCGTAGGGGACGCCATCGAGGTAACCCACTTCGTCAGCGGGACGCCTGTGGTGGTTCCTTTAGCAGGGCCGGCCAACCGCCAAGGGCGGCTTGTGGCGGACAACATCTGCGGCAGGAGGATCGCCTACCGCAACACCCAGGGGACGTCGATCATCAAGGTCTTCGACCTCGTCGCTGCTGCTACGGGTCTCAACGAGCGCGTTCTGAAGAGGCTTGAGAGGGGGTACCGGAGCGTCATCGTCCATCCCTTCTCCCATGCCACCTACTACCCTGGAGCGACCCAGATGAGCATCAAGCTGTTGTTCGATCCTGCTGACGGAAAAATCCTAGGGGCTCAGGTCGTCGGTCAAGAAGGCGTCGACAAGCGGATCGATGTCCTGGCGACAGCGCTCCGGGCAGGGATGACTGTGTTTGACCTGGAGCACCTGGAACTCGCCTACGCCCCGCAGTTCTCCTCGGCCAAGGACCCTGTGAACATCGCCGGGTTTGCCGCTGCGAACATCCTCAGAGGGGATGTCGATGTGGTCACCTGGGACGAAATCACTGCGCTTCAGAGCGGAGGAGCACTGCTGGTCGATGTGCGCACTCCAGCTGAGGCGAACCAGGGGGCGATCCCGGGCGCTGTCAACATCCCGGTGGATGAGCTGCGAAGCCGCTTGGAGGAGCTGCCGAGGCACCGCCGCATCGTGCTCTACTGCGGCGTTGGGCTGAGGTCTTACATAGCCTACAGGATCCTCAAGGCAGCAGGGTTTTCCGGGATCTTCAGCCTGAGCGGGGGCTATAGGACGTGGAAGGCGGCTACATCCTGGTCTCAGGGAGGGCCTCCTGCAGCGGTGGCGGTAAACAAGCCGGGAGCAGACAACATCAAGGCGGAGTCGGGAGAGGTGCGCCCTCCGTCCGGAGGCGGCTGCTGCGGATGATTTATTAATTGCTGCGCCTTTAGGGTGTCAAGTGAGGATTGGAGGGTGAGTTGTTATGGATCTTCAGAATTCTTCCAGAAGCGGGTCCTGGCAGGCTGAGCTTGCCGCCACGTTTGGAAACAGGGTGAAGTTCGATAAGGTCGAGAGGCTGCTCTACTCCCACGACGTCGGCGCATTGCCGGGGATGGTCAGGAAGCTCTTCAACCCGATGCCTGATGCCGTGGTGCAGCCCGAGACAGTCGATGATTTGGCGTTCCTGATCGATCTGGCGAAGCGTCATCGCATACCGCTGGTGCCCGCGGCAGCGGGACGAGCGGTTACGGGGGGAGCGTCCCCTCGCGCGGCGGGATCACCGTGGAGTTCAACCGGATGAACCGCATCCTTGGGGTGGATCCGGAGCGGCAGACTGTGACTGCAGAGCCCGGTGTGATCATCAAGGAGCTTGACGATCACCTGAGGCGCGACTACGGGCTGGCGATGCGGGCTGTCCCCACCAGCGCCCCAGGAGCGACGCTCGGCGGCTGGGTGGCCGTAGGAGGCGCCGGCATCGGCAGCAACACAGGCGGGTATGTCGGCGATAGCGTGGAGGCTGTGGAGGTGCTCACGCCGGCTGGAGAGAGGGATGTACTTACGGGGGAACGCCTCGGGCTTGTCGTCGGAGCAGAGGGGATCACCGGGTTTATCACTGCAGTTACCATAAGGCTGTGGCCCGCCGAGGAGGCGGTTCCTTTTCTTGTGGGTTTCAAACGTTGTTCCGACCTGCTCGATGCCCTCGAGGCGGTGGTCGCTTCGGGGCATCCCGTCTGGCACATCAGCTTCGGGAGCGGCCGCTTCCACCGGCTGAACGAGGAGGCGGCAGGCGTGCGCCCCGGGCTGAGGGGGCCAGCCTTGCTCCTGGTGCCCCTTAAGTCCCAGGCGGAGACTGTTGAGAAGTGGTTGGCGGAAAACGCTGCGAAGTTCGGCGGCGAGCTCTTGAGTGAGGCGCAGGCCCGGCAGGTCTGGGATGACCGCTACTACCCGATGCGGCTCAAGCGCTTAGGCCCATCCCTGATCCCCAGCGAGAGCACCATTCCCCTGGTAAAATTGAGGGAAGCCCTGGAAGAGCTTGTTGAGAAGTTCGGGGAGCTTGCCCTGGAGGCGACGCTGATCAACGGCAGAGAGGCCGCCATCCTGAGCTTCGACCTGGGGGACGAGCGGGTTCCCCTCTCCTACGCCCTGGACTTTACGAAGTCGCTGCACGTGATGGATGTCGCCATCAAGCACGGCGGCTCTCCCTATTCGCTCGGTCTTTTCTTCACGGACCTGGCGGATAAGCGCTTGGGGGAGCAGCGCCTGGCGCTCCTCAAGTCCTACAAGGAGACTATCGACCCTGAAGGGATATTCAACCCAGACAAGGCGATTTACTGCGGCAACAAGGCTCTGGTTGCGGCGATGGCAGCAGCCCGGCTCTCCCAGCCGTTCGCCGGGGTTGCACAGGCCATTGTCCCGAAGTTCCGGAAGGAGGAGCGGCCGCTTCCGGAGGGCCTGGCTGATGACGCCTTCGCCTGCACCCAGTGCGGCTACTGCAGGGCGGTCTGCAGCCTCTACTCCGGCCGGAAATGGGAGAGCGCCAGCCCCAGGGGGAAGTTCTACTTCCTCAGGGAGTACGCCTTAGGGAACATCGACTTCGACCAGGACGAGGTGGACACCTTTCTGATGTGCACCACCTGCAAGCGCTGCAACGGCGTCTGCCAGGTGCGCATCCCCATCCAGGAGGACTTCGACAAGATGCGGGGCTTCCTGGTGATGGAGAAGGAGTTCGCTACCTATCCGGCGTTCTACCTGATGAAGGCAGCCTGGCGCTCCCAGAACAACATCTGGGCTTCCCTCCGGGAGAACAGGGCCGACTGGGTGCCTCCTGACATCACCTACAAAGACTCCGGCGAGCTGGCCTACTGGGCTGGCTGCACCGCATCCTTCATCATTCCGGACATCGCCCAGAATGCCATGCGCATCTTCAAGGAGGTCGGGGTCGATGTCGCCTACATGGGGAAGGACGAAGGGTGCTGCGGTGCCCCGATGTTCATGTCCGGCCAGTGGGACGCCTATGCGGATGTTATAAGGAGAAACGTGGAGGAGATCAACAGGCGGGGGATCAAGACCCTTGTCATCTCCTGCCCGGGCTGCTGGGTGAACCTGAACCACTACTACCGCCAGTGGGCGAAAAAGCTGGGGCTTGAGTACAACGTCGAGGTCAGGCACATCTCCGAGCTGATAGCGGAATACATCAGGGATGGCAGGCTCAAGTTTAAGAAGCCTGTAAAGGTCAAGGCGACGTGGCACGACCCCTGCCACATCGGGCGCCACGGCGGGATCTACGACCCGCCGCGGGAGGTGCTGCAGGCGATCCCTGGCCTGGATTACGCCGAGATGCAGCACAACAGGGAAGACGGGCTCTGCTGCGGCAGCGTCCTGACCCGGATCAAGGAGCCTGACACGACATCTGATGCCATCGGCGCCATCCGCCTGAATGAGGCCGAGGCTGCGGGGAGGGAAGTGATCTACACCACCTGCCCCTGCTGTGAGTTCCAGCTGAGGGTTGCCGGCAGCAGCGTGGGGTCAGCTGTGCAGGTCAGCGACTTTACCAACGCTGTTGTACAGGCCCTGGGCTATGAGACGACCGATTCCAACCGGAATGTCAGGGAGATCTGGGCAGTTTTCGACAAGGTCCTGAAGCAGATGTGCGTCGAGGGGATGGCCGGGATGATGAAGGAGCTGATGCCCGAGATGATGGACGCCATGCCGGAGATGATGAAAAAGCCGATGGACGCCATGAAGGCCCTCCCAGATGGTGTCCAGGACGCCATGCTGTCGCTGATGAAGCCGATGATCCCGAAGATGATGCCGAGGATGATGGATGCGATCATGCCGAAGGTGCTGCCGGATGTCTTGAAGTATATGGAGGAGAAGATCCCGGAGATGCCGCAGTCGATGAAGAAGCTGCTGCCGGAGCTCCTGCCGCAGGTGATGGCAGAAATGATGCCGAAGCTGCTGCCGAAGGTCCTTCCCTTGGTTATCGACGACATGCTCCAGGCGATGAAGGGGTAGACACTTTTGTTGAAGGACGCTTTGTTGTGGATCTCTTCGATCCGTGATATAAAAACAAGTGAAGCGGAAGGGAGGGAAGGAAGTGCGCATCGGCTTGGTCAGCGACACCCATGGCGAGTTGGAGAATCTGAGAGAGGCGCTCAGGCAGCTGCTCGAGGTGCATAGTGTGGAGAAGATCGTGCACCTAGGGGATGAATG
>JBNATO010000032.1:0-13545 GCA_049701555.1 Thermacetogeniaceae bacterium
ACGACAACACGGTACCCGTTCTCCCTCAGAGAATCCGCCGTAAGCATCACCTGGGTGGTCTTCCCAGCCCCATCCGGGCCTTCAAAGGCGATCAACTTCCCTCTATCGCTCAAGAAGCTCAGCTCCTCTTCACAACCCTCAGCATTCCCTGCGTCTGGCCCAGCCAAAACCCTCCGGCCCTCTCCCATTCCTTCAGAAAAGCCACAGCCTCCGCTGTCACCACCTCGCCCGGGCAGACCACAGCCACCCCCGGGGGGTAGGGGGCCACGGCCTCCGCAGCAACCCTTCCCACCGCATCCTCGATCCTGACGGCCTCCCACTGGCTGAAGAACGCCTGGCGGGGAGCCATCGCCTGAGGCGGGATCGGCAGGCCAAATGGTCCGGAGAAGGACGACGGCGGGCTTTTTCCCTCCGCACCGAAGGCAGAGGCGAGGTCAGCCAGACCGGAGAGCAGCTCCTCCAGCAAAGGGAGATCGGATGGGCCGAGGATAAACACCAGATTGTGAAGGTCAGCCATCTCCACAAGGATCCGCCGCCTGCTGCGCAGCCACTCGGCGGCCTCAAACCCCGTGATCCCGAGCCCCCTCACGCTGACGACAAGCCTTGCGGGATCGAAGCCGACGACGCCGGGAACCCGCAACGCCTCGCTGCCAACTGCGCTCACCCCAGGGAGCCGAGAGATCTGCTCCCTGAGCCTCAAGGCCTCTGCGGCGAGCTCTTCCCACCTCTGCCTCTCCTCCAATGACTGCTGCCGGCTGACATCCAAAGACGCCATCAGCAGGTAGGATGGGCTCGTCGTCTGGACGAGGCGCAGAGCTGCCCTAAGCCTCGATACGATACCATCGTTTCCCCGGCGGTGGAGGAACGCCGCCTGCGTGAACGCCCCGAGCACCTTGTGCGCCCCGTGGACAACGAAGTCAGCGCCGCAGCTCAGGGCAGATGGCGGGTAGAGGTCAGACGTAAAAAAGTGCGGCCCATGGGCCTCGTCCACCAGCACCGGGCAACCCCTCTCGTGGGCTAGCCGCACCTGCTCCTCCAGCTCGCCGACGAGCCCGTAGTAGCTCGGGTGGAGGAACACCGCCAGGCGCACCTCGCCTGAGGCCTCGTCCCAGGCCCGGCGCAGGTCGTCTGTCATCACCATCCCCGGCAAGCCCGAAGCGGGGTCGCCGTAGACAGGGAGGTAGACGGGCTCAGCCCCGCTCAAGATCAGCCCGTGGATGGCCGACTGGTGGCAGTTCCGGGGCAAGATCACCCTGTCCCCAGGCCCGCAGGTGGCCAAGATGACAGCGGCTATCCCAGCGCTCGCCCCGTTCACCAGAAAATAGGTCTCATCAGCGCCAAAGCAGGCTGCCGCAGCTGCGGCAGCCTCCCGGATCACCCCCTGCGGGTCGTGCAGACTGTCCAGACCGGGGAGCTCAGTCAAGTCAAGGGCGAACACCGCCTCACCCAAAAGGCTCAGCCAGGGCGGCCACGCCCCCCTCCCCTGCTTGTGCCCCGGGGTGTGAAAGCCGAGGTAGCCCTCCCGGGCGTGAGCGAGAAGCCTCTTCAACAGCGGAGGACAGGAACCCTTTTCCAAGCTACCGACCCCATCGATGCTGCGACTTCGATCTATTCTATTTTAACACATTCCGCTCTCCCCCCGGATCTCAGATGCCTCCGGTCTTTCCCTTCGATTTTCAGCAGGTTTTCAGCTGATCGTAGAAGACGACCCTGTTCCTCCCCCGCGACTTCGCCTCGTAGAGCGCCGCATCAGCGAATTCGATCAGCTCCTCCATCCTCAAGGGGCGGTCGTCGGGGTAGACAGAAGCTCCGACGCTGACCGTCACCCGAACATCAACCCCGGCGAACCCCTCCTCTTCCACCCTCTTCCTGATCCTCTCCAGGGGTTTCTCGGCTGCGTTCCTGTCCGTAGCCGGCAACACCACGAGGAACTCGTCGCCGCCATACCTCAGCACCACATCCTCGCTGCGCAGGCTCCCCCTGACCAGCGAGCTGAACTCCTTCAAGAGGCGATCCCCCGCGATATGCCCGAAGCTGTCGTTGACCCTCTTGAAGCCGTCGATATCGACCATCGCCACAACAAGCGGGGTTTTCGCCGCATGGGCATCCTTCCACAGCCTGGCGAGCGTCCTCTCGATCGCCAGCCTGTTGTAGAGGCCCGTCAAGGGGTCTCTCTCCACGCTCTCCTTGAAGGAGAGGAGCAAGGCATCGGTGGCGATCAGGATCTGGGCGAGAAACTCGGTGGCGCGCTCGATGTAGATCCACTGCACAGCGTCGTTGTCGTTCCTGATGTTCAGGACTTCCTTCAGGGCCTGGTTGTGGATGTCGAGGAGGTTCGCCGCCTGCGCCGATGACTCGTCGAGAAGCCTCAAGAGGTTCTGATAGGCCTCAAAGAGGACATCGTCCTGGCCGCCCTGCAGGATGAAGCGCCCGAGGTACTTCCTGTACTCCTCGATAAAGAGCTTTAGGTCGTTCAAGCCATCCACCCTCCTCTCGCTACCAATGCGCTGGCATCGTCTTCCTTGACCGCAAACTCCTCGACTATCCTCTCCGCCACTTCCTGGACATCCAGCGTCCTCAGCCACCTCATCTCCGGCACCGGCACGAACTGGCTCCTCACCCCATCGGTACAGGCGATCAGCATAAACCAGGGAGGAAGAGGGGCCTCCCTAAACCGCTTTCCCCCAACAGGCAGCCTCCCGATCACCCCGGAGACATTGCGCAGCCTGCGCACGCTGCCAGCGGAAAGCAGCCAGCAGCTGATATTCCCCACGTTTATGTACTCCAACCCTTCCCGAGACACCACCGCCAAAAAGGCGGCGCACCCTCTGGTGTGCTGCACCGCTCTCTCAAGCCCTGAATAGATCTCCTCGATCCGCGCCTCCCGCAGCCCGCTGAGATAGCCCTCGATCTCCCCTGCCACCGCTCCTGCTCTCCTGCCGTGCCCAAGGACATCCGCCACAAACAAAAAATGGCTCTCCCCGATCCTCCTGTGGAGGCAGATGTCTCCGCACTCGCTCTCCAGGTAGTGCGGCCTTGAGGCCATGCCGACATGAAGCACGAGGCCGCACCTCTCGGCCCTCTCCGCGAGGTCAAAGACCGCTGTGGCGACAAAACCCCCGCCGGGCTTCTGCTCCAGGAAAAACTCCTCGCAGCTCCTCCTGGCGACATCAAGGCCGAGGCCCAGCCCCTTCTCGCCATCCCCCGCTCCGTCACCCTTGCAGCCATCGTCCTCGGCTGTGAGGATGAGCTTATCCCCAGCTCTGCTCACAGCAACAAACCCCTCTCCCCTGTGCTTCAAAATGTTCGTCGCCAGCTCCTTCGCCACGAGGACGACCAAGGGCCTCGCAGGGAGGTCCGGATGGCGTTCTCTCAAGTACCTCTCGAGCTTGTGCTCAAGGATGAACAGGTCGGCGTCGATCTCGATCTCTACCCTTAGCCCTTGGCTCAAAAAGCCCGCCTCCTCTTCTCCACCCTCACCATCGTCCCTTTCCCGAGCTCTGACCTGATCTCGAAGCTGTCCATCAGCCTCCTGATCCCCGAGAGCCCCAGGCCGAGGCTCCTGTCCGAGGTTGTATACCCACCGGACAGGGCGAGATCGATGTCTTTGATCCCAGGCCCCTTGTCGCAGGCGACGATCTCGATGGCCACCCCCTTGTCAGGCCCCGCCTCCTTCTTCCTGATGTAGATGTGGCCCTCCTTGGCGTAGCGGTAGATGTTTCTCGCCAGCTCGGATACAGCTGTGGCGATCTTGGTGACATCTGCCAGGGAAAAGTCGTGCTTCTGGGCGAAGTTTTTCGCCATCTGCCGGGAGACAGCGATGTCGCTCTCCTCTTCGATCTTCATCACGATGTCGAAATCATGAGCCTCTATGGCATCATACATGGCCTTCACTCCGTGTCCCGCAAGCGGCGTTCTAATCGAGGCTGTCAAGTATCTCCAAGGCATCTTCCAGGCTCCTAGCTGTGTAGATATCCTTGAGCTTCACACCCATCTGCGCCAGAGTCAGAGCGACCTGGGGCTGTATGCCGCAGATCACCGTATGGCACCCCATCGCCTTGGCCATACCTGCGGTCTCAGAGAGGACAAAGGAGATATAGCTGTCGATGACATCGACCATGCTGACATCCAGCACTATGCCGCGGATGTTCTGCTCATCGATCTCGTTGAGGAGCTGCATCTGGAGCTTCTCCACAGTGGCGTCGTCAAGCTCGATCTGGATGGGGACAATCAGATAATCATAGAGCTTGATCGTCGGCACAACCCTATTCTTCATCGGGACCTCCTCTCCTCAAGCCCTTTACCCTCCTCTCAACAGCCGCGCTCTCTTCGGCTGAGAGGCTGATGGCGTACTTGAGGGCGCTCTCCAGATCCCTCTTGATGATCACCATGTTGAAGTCGACTCCGAGCTTGACAAGGGTGTGGGCTATATCCGGCTTGATCCCTGTCAAGATCACATCGCTCCCGAGAAGCTTGACAGCCGAAAACATCTCGATCAGGAAACCGCCGACGATGGTGTCGATGACAGGCACACCGGTCACGTCGACGATCACCACCCTTGCCCTGGTGGCAGCCGTCCTCTCCAAGAGCTTCTCAGCCATGCTCTGCGCCCTCTGGCTGTCCAGGGTGCCGATCACAGGGACGAGGAGGACATCCTGCCAAAGCCTGATGATCGGCGTCGCCAGCTCAGCCAGAACATCGCGCAGCTCCGAGATGCGCCTTTGGCTTTCGCTGTGGAGCTCTCCGAGCACCTCTATCGCCGCTTCATAGGCGCTGTCCAGAGGGATGTCCGGAATCCTGCTCCTGATGAGCCTCAGGCCGTTCACCACAGCCTCCGCCGAGACCTGCCCCAACAGCTCGGAAACAGGCTTTTTAAGCTGCTCCCGGGCATCCGGCTTTTCGCAGACAGAGGCAAATTCCACAAGAAAATCCTTCCAGGCCCTTCTCCCTTCCTCATCGGAAGAAAGCTCCGCCACGACCCCAGGCAGAGCCGAGACGATCTTTTCCTTCATCCTCCAGCACCCCCATCCTTTTTCCGGCAAGTTTACCATAATCGCCTCAATTATACATCAGCGAGGGGCAGCCGCCTAGCCAGAGATCTCGGCAAACCCCCTCTTGACGATCTCGTAGGACCTCTTGAGCCTCTCGTGGTAGCTCGGCTTCTTCCACTCCCTCCAGGTGAAGAAGGCGTAGCGCGGAGCGCTCCTAGAGCCCCTGCTGCCATCGCCAAGCACCAAGAAGGATACGTAGAACCCTGGGATCTTCACGGGCGTGATACCCCCTCCGTGGAGGTCGGCCATGGCCATCCTAGAAGAGGGGTCCATTATGTTCAACAGCTGCCAGGGGATGCGCAGCTCCACAACGCTCCCCTTGTAGGCGAAGTCCGCCAGGGAGTCGTAGTCAGCAGCGGCGGGGTTGGCGTTCCCGAACCTCAGCCTCCCTGTCTCCACCTTCTTCAGCGGGATCGCCCTCTTCTCCTGAGGGAGGAAGACAGGTCTGCTCAGGCAGAGGAAGATCGGGCGGAATTCCCCGCTCCCCTTGACGTAATAGGCGGAGTCTCTTTCCAGCATCTTCAGCTGCTCGCCATAGATGTAATAGAAGGGGTTGTAGTAGGCGTCGACGAGCACCCTGGAGTTCCTCTTCCCGTCGATGACCACGACGAACTCGCACGGCCTCCCGAGGTCGACCCCATCCCCCTTCATCGCCTCATTCCCCTGGCCGGGGATGGTGTCGATCGGGATGATGATGCGGCTTCCCTCCCGATAAGGCCTCTTCAGGCGCAGCAGGAAATAGACCCCCTCTTCGTCAGCAGCTGCGCAGAGCTCCCCTTCATCTGTCGCCAACAAGGGCTTCCTCTGCGACCACTCGGAAGCATCCCCGTCGACACAAACACCCCTCTCCTTCTCCCCTGGGTCGAAGGAGAGGATCCCGAACCTCTGCTCGCTCGTCTGGACGTTGAGCCAGAATGGCCGGCGGTCGGCGATGTCGAGGTCCATCGTGTTCCACGTCCTTTTGAACCACTCGTCCTGCCAGCAGAAGATCAGGGCGCCGGCGCACCCCTCCTCGTGGATGTCGCGGAGCATCGCCACGAGCATCTCTCCCTGCTGGCGCTCCTCGATCCCCCCTTGGTTAAACCCTGTGACAGGGTTCACATGGGTGACCCCGCGCGATGTCGGCACGCCGAACTCGGCGATGAAGACAGGGAGGGTGTGGTTTTTCAACAGGTCTCGCAGATACGCCCGGTAGGTGTCCGGCCTGCCGGAGGCATCCCTGAAGGCGGCGTACTCCCTCTGGTAGAACATGAAGTCGGGGTAGTAGGGATAGACGTGGTAGGAGGCAAAGCAGCCCGGAGGGAAGCTCTTCCTCGCCTTGATCGCCTCCACATTCACAGAGACCATGTCCTCTGTTCTGTTCGGCTCGTTGGGGTGCCTCATGACATCCGTCGTCGGCCAGTTGACGAAGCTCAGCGGGCGCTGCATCCTGTACCTCTCGGTCTCATAAGCGATGGCATACTCCCCCATCCTTGCCAGCCAGACCTCGAACGGCCGGGCTCCCTCTGTGAAGAGGTAAGCCCCACGGAACTGAGGAACCCCGCTGTTCTTGGCGTTCGTCCCCGCAACGAAGGCGGGCTCCCACTCCAGCCCGAGGATCCAGCCGATCACGTAAGGGGAGACATCCTTGTCGTAGACGCCCCACCCCTTCCCCTTTCTCGGGGCGATCCTGGCGTTCCCGTGGATGGCGTCGACGACCTCCCTGATGTTCTGCTGGAATTCACCGGTTACAGCGGGAGAAAAGGCGTCCATCGTCTCGGCGATAGCGCCCTCATCGATCCAGACACCGTGGAAGAGGTAGAGCGGCCTTGCCGACCTCCTGTTGAACTCCCAGAGGGCGCGGTAGAACTCCGGGCTCTGCAGGGTGTAGACGCGGATGGCATCGGCGTTCATCTCCCGGATCTCCTCGAACCAGCGCAGGTACTCCTCCCTGGTGATGGCGAGCTCCCCGGGAAAGCTCCCCGGCTTGGTTGCCCCGATGTTCACCCCCTTGATGAACTCCCTCGCCCACCTGCCGTTTCTGTAGAGGTAAAACGCCCTGTCCCTGGCCGCGCATACGTAGCTGACCCCTGCGCCTGCGTCCCTGTAGACAGACAACCTGTCCCTGATGCCAGGGTAAAGAAATCTAAACGAGGCAAACCCCAGAGCCCCTAAAACCGCCAAAACTGCGAGCGCCTTAAGCCATCTCTTAATCATTCTTCCCTTCCAGCCTCCGCCTGATCTCCGGAAGAGCGGACTTCACCTTCCCATACTCCTGGAGCAGCTCCCGGAAGAGACCTGGCAGGGAGCCGCTGTCACCACCCTTAGCCCTCTCCTCCATCTCCGCCAAGAGCTCTACCATGCGAGTTGCTCCCAGATAAGCGTTGATCGGGCGGAAGGAGTGAGCCCCCCGGGCGACCTCCTCCAGGTCCAAGGCCTCGACAGCCCGGGCGATGCGGCTGAGGCGCCTGTCGCCGTTCCTCTCATAATCGTCCAGGGCGATCAGGGCGGCCTCGTTCATCCCCTGAACCCTGTTTCCGAGGCCCTCATCCTTGGGGCCAGGGAGCCACCTCTTCAATATCCCTGCCAGCTGCTCGATGGTGAAGGGCTTGAGGAGGAAATCGTCCATCCCCGCCTCCACGCAGCGCCTGGCCTCAGGTGCGCTGGCGCTCAAGGCGATCACAGGCACCCTCCGCTCACCTTGCTCCCGCAGCAAGCGGAGGGCCTCCACGCCATCCCCGTCAGGCAGCTGGCAATCCATCAGGACAAGGGAGTATTCATCCCCCTTAAAAAGCTTCAAAGCCTCGCCGCAGTCAGCAGCATAGTCTGCTTGATAGCCGAGCTTTTCCAAATAAGCCTGGATCACGCGGCGCACAAGCTCTGTGTCCTCGACAACCAGTATCCTCAAAACAGCACCACTCCCGAAAGAGTTCTGGCTAAGCCGCCTGCGCCCAGCTCCCCGACCTCTTCATGCTCCCCCACTCCCCGCGCCTCCCCAGAAAAGCCTTCAGCATCCCCTGGAGGCGCCACCAGGAGATCAGCTGCCTGTAGCCGAAGTTCTCCAAAATAGCCGCGAGGAAGAGCTGGAGGATCTGGCGGGTTTCCCCGTAGATGTGGAAGGAGATCTCCTCGAGCAAGAGGGAGACCACCGACACCAAAACCCCGAGGCCGACAGCCAGGGCGAAGAAGAGGAGGGCGAAGCTGTAGGAGACAAACCCCAGGGCTGCGCCCAGCGCCATGAAGGCGTATCCGGAGACCTCCACCGCAGGCCCCAAGAATTCGAAGATGAGCATAAAAGGGAAGGCCACCCACCCCACAAGCCCCCCTCTGGGGTGGAAGAGGAGGCCGAAGTTTGAGGCCAGGCTCTCCCCCAAGCCTCTCTGCCACCTGATGCGCTGCCTCTTCAACGTGGAGAGGTCAGACGGAGCCTCGGTCCAGCAGATGGGGTCGGGTACGAAGGTGATCCTGTATGGTTTCCCAGCCATCCTCAGCATGCGGTGCAGCCTGACGACGAGCTCCATGTCCTCGCCGACCGTCCCCGGCTTGTAGCCACCTGCCTCGATCACCTTGTCCTTGCGGAAGATGCTGAAGGCCCCTGAGATCACCATCAGGGAGTTCACCGGCGTCCAGCCGATGCGCCCGAAGAGAAAGGCGCGCAGGTACTCGATGATCTGGAAGCGCTCCAAGAGCTTCTTGGGGAGACCCGCCCTGACCAGGTGCCCCTCCCTCACCTCGCTCCCGTTGACGATGCGGATCGTCCCCCCTGCGGCGACAGTCCGGGGGTCGTTGAGGAACGGCCTGATCACCCGCCTCAAGCTGTAGCGTTCCAGTATGGAATCTGAGTCTATGGAGCAGAACATCGGGTACATGGCTGCGTTCAGGCCGGCGTTGAGGGCATCCGCCTTGCCGCCGTTCTCCTTGTCGATCACCTTCAGGTTGGGATAGATCGCGGAGAGGTAGAAGCCGCGCACAGGCTTCGTCTCCAGGCGGCGGCTGTAGGACTCAGGGATCCTCTGCAGCCTGAACCTCTCGATGAGGAGGTCAAGGGTCCTGTCGGTCGAGCCGTCGTTGATCACGATGACCTCGTAATTGGCGTAGCGCAGCTGCAGCAGGGAGCGCACCGCCGACTCTATGGTCTTCTCCTCGTTGAAGGCAGGGACGAGTATGCTTATCGGTGGCTCGAAGTCGGGCAAGGCCCGCAGGAAATCGTCGTAGCGCCGCTCCCTCATGTACCCCCGCACCGCCACCAAGGCCACGAGGTTGAGGAGGAGATAGACCGCCCCCAGGGCCAAGGTGTAAGCCAGAAAGAGGTACTGCAGGCAGGATATCACCATCATCGCCATAAGGGATCCCTCGCCTCCCTCTCGGCGATGCTCCGCTCCAAGCTCTCCCTCCCGTAGCGGTCGCCGATCCCCTCCAAGATCCTCTCCACATCCTCCCTCTTCAGGAAGGGGAGCCAGACGATCGCCTGGGCGCTGCGGTAGCGGACCCACCAGTTCTCATCGGAGAGGAGGCGGATCAAGGCATCCAGGTCCTGGCGCTTGGCCATGATCGCCAGGGCGTTCACCGCCTGCACCCTCACCTGCCAAGCGGGGTGTCCGAGGAGAGAGCGCACCAGATCGCCGCACTCGACATCCCCCAGCTGCCTGACAGCCACAAGGGATGCCGCCAGGATCTCGGGATCTTCCTCCTCGGCGAGGAGCCGCCGCACCAGCCCTGCTGCCTGCTCCCAGGGGGAAAAATGGACAAGCCGTATGAGCCGCGGCCTCGATTCAGGAGGCGCCTTCTCGATCTCCCTCACCAAGAGATCCCCGATGTTCTCCGGCCGCAGCTCTTTGAGGAGGGCAGCAACCCTCTCCTGCGGCCAGAAGCTGCGCCTGGCGACAACGGGCACGACGACAGCCGCGGCCCTCTTGGGATCGATGCGCGCCAGAGCCAGGGCAGCGATGTACCCCTCGATCCCCTCGTTTTCCTCTGCGATCTCAGCGATCCTCCCCCACTCCGTCTCTTCCCTGAGGTAGCCCAACGCCGTGATCGCCAGCGCCCTCTTAAACCCGTCTCTTGAGGCGAGCATCCCTTTGGCCTCCCTCTCCAGGCCGAGCGCCCTCCCTAGGCTGAGCAGGTTTTCCCGCGATTCCCCCTGCAGCGACTCCTGAAAATGGCACCAGAGAGCGAGGAAATACTCCCAATCCCCCGGCCCCAGAGCTGGAAGCCCCGGAGAGTTCCCCGCGGCAGCCTCCGCCAAAACCGGAAGCCACTCCCTCTGGAAGCTGCGCCAGCGCTCCTCCTTCCGGCGCTCCAGAGAGCTCCAGAAGACAGCCATAAAAAGCGTGGCCAAGGCGGTTAGACCGAGGCCGGCTGTCAGCAACACCACAGCTCTCAGCAGAGCCATCTCCCCCATCAACGCCTCTGCAGCAGCCTGCGCGCCCTGGCCGCCAGCTCCAAGGTGGAGAAGGGTTTGGTCACATACTCGTTGGCTCCAGCCCGGAAGAGATCGATCACCTGCTGCTCAGAGGAATTGGAGCTTAAGACAAGCACGGGGACGCCATCCCACCCTGGGGTTGACCTGATCTTCCGGACGATCTGCAGGCCGTCGACAAAGGGGAGCATCAGGTCGACGATCACCAGAGCGCAGGGTGGGTTTTTCTCGATATAGTCGATGGCCGCCCTGCCGTCGCCGAGCTCCTCCACCTCATACCCTTCCCGCTCCATCACCAGCCTGACTATGGAGCAGATCGCCGGGTCATCGTCGACGACGACCACCCTAGGGCTCGGGGATGAAGACTCGGCAGCTGGCCGTTCATCCGCTGTGAGATCGCGCCTGCTCTCGCTCGGCCCCCGAGGCGCAAGGCTGCCATCTGAGCCTTCAACGGGAAAAACAGGAGCCGCTCGCCCAGCCTTCTGTCCCTCGAAGAGAGGAGATATGGCCGCAATCCCCTCTTCGCCCGCTGAGCCCAGCCGCCTCTTCGCCTCCCCAACAAGGCGCCCCAGCTCTTCGGCGAGCATCCGGCGCAGGTCATCCAATCCGGCCTCCCTTGCGGCGATAGCCTCATCGCACTTCGCCAGGGAAAGCTCCTTCTCCCTCTCCCTCTCTCTGATCCCGGCGATTTCCCCATCACACCAATCTCCGCAGGCCGAGAGGAGGCGCTCAAACGCTTCCCTGTGCTGTTCGAGGCGAGAGCGCATCTCAGACGCCTCCTCCAGGCACAGCCTGAGGCGCCTCAGCTCTTCGGCGAGCTGCCTGTTCGCCCCTTCGGCCCTCCTGAGGATTGCTTCGCTCTCCCGGAGCAGCTGGAGATGCTCCCGCTCCAGGCGCTCGAGCAAGAGCTCCACGCTGCCGGTGTCGTAGCCTATGAGCGCTCTTCTGAACATGGGACCCCCTCTCCCCCAGCAACTCCCTCTGGCGGCTGCTCCGCTGCGGCATCCAAGCCGGCTGCAGCGCTCTCCACAGCAGCCATCACCTGAGCAAGGGCGTCCCTCTTCGCCTCCAGCTCAGCGAGGCGCCGCCTGCGCTCGTTCAAGGCCTCCTCAAAAGCCCTCTCCGCCTCCCTCTCAGCCGCTGCCAGCTTCTCGGCAAGGCCGAGCAGGGGGGCAAAATGCCGCGCCAAGGCTGTCTGCGCCCTCTGCAGCTCCTCAACCAGAGAGCTGAGCTCCTTCAGGAGCCTCTCCTGTTCCTCAAGGGCGAGATCTATCCTCCGGCGCAGCTCCTGGAGCTCAGCGCTCTGCTCCTTCCTGCGCCTCTCGACATACTCATCGACCTGTTTGCAGCTGTAGCCGAAAAGCCTCTTCGAGAGTGTCTCGGTCACCCTCTGCATGATCCCCTACTCGCCTTTTGGCCTATTTTCACTTGCTTTCTTTTGAGCTCCTCGCCCCATTTCCTTTGGCACCTTTATACCACATTTCCAAAGAGGAGGGAAGAAGCATTCCCCTCATTTCAACGGATGGCTGACGAAAAACCCGCTGTAGACATCCATCTCCACCTCCCGGTTGTAGTCGGGAAAGGTGCTCTCCTCCCTGACGCGGATCCTTGTGCTGTCGATCTTCATCACGACCCTCGAGCCGCGGCGGGTGATCCCCGCGGAAAGGCCGTCGATCATCCTGAAAAACCTGTACATCGGAAGGAGATATTCCGGAAACTCATCCGGGAGGTCCTTCTCCTCATGGTGGTGGTACTTGATCAGCGTATAGACGTCGTCGCTGAAGCCATAGAGCGCCTTCCCCAGGGAGGCGCTGCGGAAGGCGTGGATGTAACCCTTCTCGAAGACCTCCTTGGGGTCGACCACATCCCCGACCTTGAGCTCGGGCTGCACCTTGCCGATGTCATGGAGGATCACCGCTTGCACGAGGGTGTTTTTGTCCATCCCCGGCAGGTTCATCAGGCCTTGCCTGAAAGCATCTGCGAGGAGCTTGAGCATGTTGACGACATGCCTGTAGCACCCCTGGCTGATCACCCCCGTGATCCTGATCATCCCTGTCGCCTCATCGTAGTCGTCCATGTACTCCACTATCGACTTCAGCCTGGCCTCGATGCGCTGGTCAGGGAGCATCACCGAAAAGGCGGTGTCCAGCTCGTTCTGGGCCTCCTGCTGCCTCCTCATCAGGGAGTACTCGGCGGTGACGTCGATAAAGGCGATCAGGGCCAGGCTGCCATCCCTTAGGAGGTTCGCTTCGACCTTGTAGTGGTTCTCCCTCATCCCAGCGAACACCCTGCCGGGATAACCCCCCTCGATGATCGCCCTGATCTCGCTCCTGCCGATGGAGTTCTCCTTTATGATCCTCCTGGCGAGCTCGTTCGCCCTGACGAGATCCCCGTCCTTGGAGGCCAGCGCCACGCCATAGGGGAGGAACTCCAGGATGGAGTCGACAAGCTGTTCGACGCACAACCGCCTCTCCCTCTCCGAGCGGCGGGAGCTGGCGAGCTCAGCGAGCAGCCGGTGGAGCGAGAAACCGCCCCTGACGCGGCCGCCTTCCCCTGTGAACATGGGGAGCTCCTCCCCCCTGTCGAGCCTCTCCAGCAGCTCATCCAGATCGGCGGATGCCTCCACCTTGTGAGAGGTCTCGATCGGCTTGGCCACATCCCAAGCCCTAAACCTCTCCGCATCCTCCTTCAAGAGCCACCTGATCAGCGACTTGCAGTCGATGTACCTGGAGATCTCCCCATCGTCGCCTGCGACACCCACCACATGACTGTCGCAGCCCAGGAGAGCATCCAAGACGTCCTTCAGCGTGGCATCAGCCGAAACGGTCAGCAGCTCGGCGCAGCACCCCTCATATTTATCTCCCAACCCAGAACACCCCTCTCCATCCAGCCTTTCCTCTTGGCATTTTTAGCAAACCGCACCGCTCGTTCAGGTGGAATAATTATACTATAACGGACAGAGCGTTGCCCACAGAGACAAATTTAAAAGCCGGCTGGGAGGCGCTTCCTCAGCCGGCTTATCTCCAAACCTCTGCCGCTACACCTTGAACTTCTCCACCTGCTCGTCAAGCTGCTTGCTGATGTTCAGCAGCTCCT
>JBNATO010000033.1:0-13527 GCA_049701555.1 Thermacetogeniaceae bacterium
GTGATACCGGGGGTCTATGCCTCCCAGTATAGAGATCCCTCTGTTCCCAACAGGGTGATGGAGAGCGTTGAGGGGTGGAACGTGCTTTTCACGCATTCACCAGAGCCCCATGCCAATGACCTTCCAGAGGATCCGGACCCCAGAGAGCTCGCTGCTTCCCAGAAGGTAGATGTCGTTGCCTATGGCCATACCCACATCCCTGCGCTCGAAGAAAGGGATCACGTGCTGTGGGTCAACCCCGGCCATCTTAAGGCAGAGGACAAGAAGGGGCATCCGCCCAGCTACGCCGTTCTGGAGGTTCAGCCGGGAGAGGTCATAGCGAGGATCATCGGTTTGAGGGATCAGGAGACGTTGGCTGAGAGAAGATTTGCCAAGAAGAAGATCACTGTATCCGCCTCGGATGTCAGGCTGAGAGGCGTCCTGAACAGCACTGAGACAGCCGAGAAGCTCTGGGATGCGCTCCCTATCGAGGGGAAGGCCAACCGCTGGGGAGAGGAGATCTATTTTGGTGTCCCTGTGGCTGCAGAGCTGGAGGACGGCCGAGAGGTGGTCGAGCTCGGAGATATCGGCTACTGGCCTCCGGGACAGGCTCTCTGCTTCTTCTTTGGCCCGACGCCGGTATCTAGGGGGGACGAGATCCGCCCCTACAGCCCGGTGACGGTCGTCGGCAGGCTGGTCGATGACCCCAGATCGCTAAGGAAGGTCAAAGAGGGAGAGACCGTGAAAATAGCGCCGTTTTGGGATTGAGCGAGGGTACACCAGGAGGGGTATCGGAGCATGAGGCTGTTTCTGGTAAGGCATGGCGAGACGAAGTGGAACCGGGAAGAGGTCTTCCGCGGGCAGATCGACGTGGAGCTCAACGAGCGCGGCAGGGAGCAGGCCAGGCTCACTGCTGAGGCTCTGTCCGGGCTGAAGCTGGCTGCTGTCTATGCCAGCCCCCTCTCCAGGGCCATGGAGACGGCGCGCATCATCGCCGAGCCGCACGGCCTGGATGTGGGAATCCTGGAAGGGCTCAACGACCTGGATTACGGCAACTGGCAGGGGTTGAGCCACGTGGAGGTGCGGGAGCGCTACCCGGATCTCTACAGGGAGTGGGCGACAAGGCCGCACACCGTGCGCTTTGAAGGGGGGGAGAGCCTGGACGACGTGCGGGAGCGCGCCGTGGCTGCCCTGCAGGAGATCGCCGAGCGCCACAGGGGTCAGAACGTGGTGGCTGTCAGCCACAGGGTCGTCAATAAGGTGCTGCTTCTGGCCTTCTTGGGTCTGGACAACTCCCATTTCTGGAACATCAAGCAGGACACCTGCGCCATCAATGTGATCGAATTCCATCCGAACCGCTATGTGATCAGCCGCATCAATGACACCTGCCATCTCCACCCCATCTATGAGGGGATGGATACTCTCGACTTTTAGGCGCAGAGGGGTGTTCGAGGCTTGCAGCGATCTCCGGCAGAAGGAAAACCGCCGGAGATCGCTTTTTTCTATGTGAATAAGTGCTTGACGCTCAGGATGCAGTCAGCGAGCTCCTGGGGGATCAGCCCGCGGTGGATGTCGTTCTGGATGGCTTCAGGAGAGTGCTCGTAGGCCTCCGCTGCCCTTTCCGCGAGCTGGAGGATTTTTATCAGCTTCTGGAGCCTTGAGGGGACATCAGGAGCTTCGGGGAAGTCATGGTGGTGTCTCACCAAGAGCGCTACCTTTTCAAGGTAGCCTGTGGCAGAGATGATCTCTGCTCCCACATCCCAGTGGGGCCTCCCCTCAGCCTCGCCGATCTTCCCCAGATCGTGGAGAAGGGCTGCCTGGCGCAGCAGAAGCAGGTCGTTCCCCGAGATCTTGAAGGAATCGGCCAAGGCCAGGGAGATCTCCTCGACTCTCTTGCCGTGCCCTTCCAGGTTTCGGCTCTTTTCCATGACGGCGTTGAGTTGCTCCAGCATGGCGAAGCGCTGGCGCAGGCAGCTGTGCCTTGCCAGGTTGGCTGTGACCAGCAGCAGCTCCTGGAGGTCTACTGGCTTGCTGAAAAAGGCGTCAGCTCCTGCCTCAAACGCCCTCAGTCGGTTCTGCTTGTCAGCAAAGGCTGTGACGATGATCACGGGTATGGGGAGAGCTGCCTTCTTTTTGATGTATTCTGTCACCACGAAGCCGTTTTCTTCGGGTAGCCTCAGGTCGAGGATCGCCAGATCGAAGATGTCGCTCTCGACGCGGCGCATGGCATCGATTCCGTTGTTTTCGTAGGAGATCATTGCCCCTTTTGCCTGAAAGAAGTCCACCAGCAGCCGCAAGCTGTTCTTGTCATCGTCAACCACGAGGATATTGGTGCCGACTAGCGGCTTGTCATGGTCAGGCATGTTTGGGTCCTCCTATGAAGTTTTTTCTCGGGTTAACTCTTCAGCTTTCCGAAGCCTTGAGGTTGTCGATGATCTGCTTGGGGAAGAGCCTTGTGTTGATCGGCTTTACGATGAAGTCGTTGCATCCAGCTGCCCTGGCGTTAGCCTCATCTCGTTTTGTGGCATGGGCGGTGAGGGCGACGACGGGGATATCCGACGTTTTGGGGTTTTCCTTGAGCTTTTTGACGATCTCTAATCCGTTTGCCTCCTTTAAGGAGAGGTCCATGATGATGAGGTCTGGCTTCGACATTTCGATCAGCTTCATGGCCTCTGCGGGTGTCGGAGAGTGGAGCACGCGCATCCCGTGTGCCTCCAGGAGGTCGCGTGCCAGGCGCAGATGGAACTCGTTGTCCTCGACGATAAACACTGTCGGTTTTTTCTTTTCGCTTTTCATCAACATAATCCTTCTTTCTCTTTTTCTTCGTATGGCTCTTTGATGATTGGGAGGAAGAAGGTCACCTTGGTGCCTACCCCGTATTTGCTCTCCAGCTCGATCCTTCCTCCGTGGAGCTCTACCAATTTCTTGGAGAGGGGGAGCCCCAGGCCGACCCCCTCGAAGCGGCGCTTGTAGGGATCTTCGCACTGGTAAAATTCGTTGAAGACGTTTTTCTGGTGTTCCTCTTTGATCCCGATGCCTGTGTCGCTGACTGTGACGCCGATCTCGTCGCCGTTTTGGAAGGCTTCGATGGTTATCGAACCGCCTTCTGGCGTGAACTTGATAGCGTTTGAGAGAAGGTTGGAGAGCACCTGTTTGACGCGGCTTGGGTCGGCGTAGATGCGCGGCAGCGCCTCGGCGGTTTTGATCGTGAGATCGAGCTTCTTTTCGTCAGCCTGCGGCTTCATGATCGTGACAACCGACTTGATCAGGTCTTCTATGGCGACTTCCTCTTTGTAGAGCGTTATCTTGTCGCTCTCGATGCAGGATAGGTCGAGGATGTCGCTGATGATCTCCAGCAGGTGCTTGGCGCTGCTCAGGATGATCGCTATGTAGTCCTTCTGCATCTGATTGAGCTCTCCGTAGAGCTCGTCGTAGAGCATCTCTGCAAAGCCGATGATGGAGTGGAGGGGTGTCCTCAGCTCGTGGCTCATGTTTGCCAGGAACTGCGTCTTAAGATGGTTAAGCGTCTTCAGCTCCTGGACAGCCTTCCTGAGCTCTTCGGTCCTCTCCTCGACCCTCTTTTCGAGGTGGGTGTTGGCCTCCATCAGCTCCTCTGTGAGGATGTGGAGCTTGATCCTGTCCTGTTCCAGCTCCTCCATGTAGGCCTCGTTTTCTTTACACTTCTGGTAGAGAGCGATCGTCATGTTCTTGA
The DNA here is from genome assembly GCA_049701555.1 of Thermacetogeniaceae bacterium. GTDB lineage: Bacteria > Bacillota > DSM-12270 > Thermacetogeniales > Thermacetogeniaceae > JBNATO01. Next base: position 3,692 of record JBNATO010000033.1, read on the forward strand.
AACAATCGTAGAGGTGGTCGATCTCTGTGATGTGTGACTCCTCGGCAACCTTCAGCTGCTCGAGGTGGTCCTCGGTTATCGTCTCCTGGTGGGAGATCTTGTTTGCGAGTTGGCTCAGCCTGGCGATGGGCCTGGAGAACCTCCTGGAGATCATCGTCACGGCCATCACCGAGATGCTGAGGCAGACCAGCAGTGCCAGGGACATGGTGATCAGGGTGTCCCTCTTGATCGTGGTTACCCCGTAGGAGGGGATGCCTACGCTGAGGGCGGCGTATGTCTTTCCGCTGGCGATCGGCAGCGGTTCCGTTGTGAATAGGTGGATATCTCTGGGCTCGATCTGGGATGCCCCCACGTAGTTTTTCCCTGCTTTGACGGCTTCGGTGAGCTCCTTTGGCTGCCTCATTCCGATGAACCTGCCGTCGTGTATCCCTTTGAGATTGGCCTCTACGCGGATCCCTTCGACGCCGATGGTGAGGAAGGAGTTGGGAACGAGCCGGGAGTAGGCGTCGGCGATTGACGTGTCGTTGTTGAGCACCCTGCCGGCGACGAGGCAGCCGACAACGGCGTTGGACTCGTTCCTGACAGGTGCGCCTGCCAGCTGGACGAGGACGTAAGGGAAGTCCCCCCTGATGATTTCGTTTTCGTCTCTCACCTTGACGACTGCCCTCTCCGCCAGCTCTTCAGGAAATGAAGACGTCTCTGAGAGGAGGAAGACATCCGTCCTCCCCATGGGGTAGCCGATGCTTACCACGTCTTTGATAAAATCCTCTAGGGATTGCGGAAGAGGCTTTCCTCTTCTTAAGTTTGTGGCCAGGACCGCTCCCCTGCTGTCAGCGACCAGCCAGAAGTCATGGAGGTTCTTCTCGTTCAGGGACTGCACCAGTTCATCATCGATCGCCCCTGAGGCGACCGATGACCGCGTGGCTTCCTGCGTCGCCAGAGCCGCTAGGAACGCCTTTTCCTCGTCGAAGAAGCGGTTGTACACCTGCCAGGCGATGGTGATCGAGCGCTTGAGCAGGTTTTGGGTGCTGGTGTGGATGCGCTTGAACAGGATGCCGACAGAGAATGCCATGAAGAGGCACATGGAGATCAGCAGTATATAGATGAAAGATGACAAGAGAACCCTCTGAAGCGATGTTTGCTTTATCTTACTGATCAACAATTTGATCCCTCTTTACCAGGCCGCTCTCCACAGCGAAGAGGGCGGCATCGGTTCTGTTGGACAGGTTCAGCTTTTGGAGTATCCGAGAGACATGCACCTTTACCGTGTTTGGGCTGATGTAGAGCTTGGAGGCGATCATCTTGTTGGAGAAGCCTGAACCCAGCATATAGAGTATCTTGATCTCCTGCGGGGTCAGGAGCCTGAGCGCCTCGGGGACAGGTGTCCCATCCTCGCTCTGCTTCTTCTTGGTCTCTTCGGCCGAGGGAGCGATGTTCAGCGGGAGCTTGTAGATAGCCGAGATCAAGGGGAGCTCATCCTGGATCCTCTTCAGATCATCTGTCCTGCCGCCGATCAGGTAAGCCTCCTCTTCTGGTGTGGCGATCGAGGTCCTTAGGCCGAAGATGTAGTAACCATGGGGGCATTGCTCGATCACCGGGGCATCCTGTTTGCGGCATTTCTTTATGAGGAGCCTTATTTCGGAGGCGCAGGATAGCTGGTGCCCTTCGCTGATGCAGATGAGCGGCAGACGCGATGGTATTGTGAGCTCTTCCCCCTTGCTGTCCATCAGGACGAGGCAGAGCCGGGATCTGTCGGCGAGGATGTCTTGGAGTTGCTGCAGACGCGCCAGGAGTTCGGACGAGAGCATCCCTTTCATTTGTCTCCCCCTCTTTTATGCCCTTTGTTTATGCCCTCTGTGGCTCTGGCCAGATCTCGGGGCTTTCGAGGCATAATTTTCTGCTCTTCAGGGCATAACTACCAAAGGACAGCTGTTGCTGTGTTGCCTTTCACTAAATATTTTAGATGATCTTTGGCTGTTTTCCTTTATGAATCTGCTGGACAAAGGTTTATTTTGTGGAAAATATACTACTTTTGGATTAATTCCTTTGCCTTTTTCATCCATGGGATTAATCCGATGGAGGTAGACTACCTCTGCCTGTATCCCATTTTGTGCCATGTGGGTGATGCCCTCTTGCTGTGTGAGGCGATATCCTGAAATTGCACAGGTGAGGGGTTGGGTTGGTGACATTGGAGTGGGGGTGAGAAAGAGGCAATAAGGTTGGGTGGCGGCGTCGTGCAGGTGTCTGTTCGGTGTGAAGATGCTTGTGAGTGAATTTTAGAATGCAAGGGAGGTTATGGTTGGATGCCCAAAAAACTCGCCGACGTATTGAAGGAAAAAGGTATTCCTATCAGCTACCAGTATGGCGGAGCTCCCCCAGAGGAAATGGTAGATCGCGAAGTTAAGAAGGAGCCGAGCCCGCGCGCGAAGAAGCTGAGAGATCTCTACTTCCAGACTCTCTCTTCGGCAACGGTGGAGTTCCCCTATTGGTACACCCGCAAGTATAAGGAGCTGGAAGGAGATCTTCCGCTCATAAGGCGCGCCGCTGCGATGAAGTATGCCTTCTCCCACCTGACGCCGACTATCTTCCCCGGTGAAAAGCTCGTGATGGGCAAGGCGCGCTACTACAGGGGTTCCTTCCCCATGCCTTGGGAGTCGGAGAGCTACTTCCTGGCGAAGGAGGACGACCTCTATCAGGAGGCTCTCAAGAAGGGTAGCACCAGCGCCGACGAGGTCAGTAAGTTCGGCAGCGGCGGCGGCAACGTGACCAAGAGCTTTGGCAGCGTTGTCTCCATCGCCGGTAAGTTCGGTCTCCGCGAGGAAGAGCTCCCTGCCTTGATCAAGCTCTCCCGTGAGTGGGTGGGCAAGTCTGTTGATGACCTCCGCAGCAAGTACGAGCAGATGATGCCCGACTACGAGCTCAAAGAAAAGATCATGCGCAGCGTCATCTGCATGTTCGAGTCCGGATTCACCCTCCCGCTCGGCCGTGAGGTTATCAACTACTACTATCCGCTGCAGTATGGCTTCGACGGCCTGATCGAGTTCTGCGAGAAGAAGAAGAAGGAAGTCGCTGGGAATGCCGACGGCGACGGCATCCTCGGAATGGACCGCCTCTACTTCTACGAAGCTGCCAAGCTGGTGCTCGAAGGGATTCAGACTTGGATCCTCAACTACGCCAAGGAAGCCCGGAGGCTGGCCTCTGAGGAGACCGATCCGACTCAGAAGAAAGAGTATGAGGAGATCGCCGAATGCCTCGAGTGGATCGCCCACAAGCCGCCGCGCACCTTCCGCGAGGCCCTGCAGTTGTGCTACACTATCCACATAGCGGTGCTGAACGAGGACCAGATCTCCGGTATGTCACCTGGCCGAATGGGTCAGATCCTCTATCCTTGGTTCGAGCAGGACATCGAGGCTGGCCGCATAACCGAAGAAGAGGTCATCGAGCTTCTGGAGCTGCACCGTGTCAAGATGACATGCATCGACTGCTTCGCATCCTGCGGCGTGGTCGGTGGAGTGCTCTCCGGAAACACCTTCAACAACCTCTGCTTGGGCGGCCTCACCAGAGACGGCAGGCCTGCGACCAACAGGCTGGAGTACCTCATCCTGGAAGCTGGTATCAGGTGCGCGAGCCCGCAGCCGACGCTCTCTGTGCTCTACGACGAGAAGCTGCCTGAGGACTTCCTGCTCAAGGCTATCGAGTGCGTGAAGGCTGGTACAGGATACCCCGCATGGATGAACAACAGGAACGCCATCGAGTTCTTGCTCTGGCACTACAGCAGGGAGGGCATGACTCTGGAAGAGGCGCGCGCCTGGTCGGTCGGCGGCTGCCTGGAGACATCGCCTGGAACATGGCATAAACTCACCCTCAACGGCAAGACCTACGAGATCCCCGGCGGTGCTGGTCAGCCGACATCGGTCGGTGTGCACTTCATCGCCAACCCGAAGATCCTGGAGTGCGTCCTCTTCAACGGCTACGACCACAGGACCGGCGAGCAGGTGTATCCGCCGCACAACAGGAAGCTGGAGACCTACGAAGAGCTGTGGGAGACCTACAAGGAGTACTACGAGATGACAGTCGACGTACTCCGCCGTGCCAACAACATCCAGCACGATATCTGGCGCAAGGTCAACATGTCGATCTTCCACTCCCTCCTGAAGCCGGACTGCCTTGAGAAAGGGCTCCACATCGGCCAGAAGGGTATTCGCTACAACGGCACGTTCAACGTCGAGAGCTGCGGCACAGTCAACCTCATCAACTCGCTCGCTGCCCTCAAGAAGCTGGTCTACGACGAGAAGAAGTACACGCTCGATCAGATCAAGGAGGCTATCCTGGCAAACTTCGGATTCAAGACAGCGGAGGAGATCGGGAGCTACTCGCTGCTGACTCAGGAGAAGCGCGAGGGCGGCGAAGTCTGGGACGAGATCCACGCAGACTGCTTGCTGGCACCGAAGCACGGAAACGGAGATCCGTATGTGGATGCCATCCTCAAGGAGTACGAGGACTGGTTCTGCGAGATGTGCACGAGGATGGAATCGCTCTACGGGCTGCCGATGTACGCATGCCAGATCTCCGTATCGACACACGGGCCACAGGGCGCAGTCACGCTGGCGACACCGGATGGAAGACTCGCCGGAACAACATACGCCGATGGTTCTATGTCGCCGTATCCTGGAACAGACCGCAACGGCCCCTACGCCATCTTCAAGTCGGCAACATGTTGGGACCAGACCAAGTCGCAGAACTCGCAGCTTAACCTCAAGGTGCACCCGAGCGCCATCAAGGGCCTCGAGGGTTCCCGGAAGCTGCTTGAGCTGACGAGGGCCTACATGAGAGCTGGCGGATTCCATATCCAGTACAACGTCGTCGACTCCAAGGTGCTCCGCGACGCTCAGGCGCATCCCGAGAACTACCGTGACCTGATGGTGCGAGTTGCCGGCTTCACTCAGTACTGGGTCGAGCTCGGCAAGCACATCCAGGACGAGGTCATCGCTCGGACAGAGTATGAGTCTGTCTAAGAGGACAGCAGCCTAAAGGAGGGTTTGGAATGAGCAACAATGGCCTGAAACACCATGACTGCAGAAACTTCATCCCTGTGGACGTGGCTAAGGGAATCTGCAACAAATCAAAGGAGTTGATCTTGATCGATTCGCCCGTCTGTGAAAAATTCAGACCGCTCCCCAAGTGCAAGAACTGCGCCAACTTCACGCCTAATCCCAATGAAAAGACCATCGGTACATGCGAGGCGGAAAAGACCAAGCCGTGGACATTTGAAGACCTGATCGCGGTTACGTGCGAGCATTACGTAGCAAAATAAATAAATTCCCCCGCGGCGCCTGCCGCGGGGGATTTAATAAATTTGAGGAATTATCAGTTGGTTATCGAATTCTGATACCTTATCGGCGATAAAGAGGAGGGCTGACTGATGAATGACGAAGCTGTGGCAAAAAGGATAGGTTACTGCGTTGTAGCAGCTGCCTGGCTTGCGGTCTTCTGTCTGTTCGGATATCGTGCGACATTCTCGGTCTTACAGGGACCATTGCGTCAGAGCATGCACTGGACTGCTGGGCAGACGTCGCTGGGATACTCCCTGATGATGACTATTTACGCTATAACGGCGTTCTTCAGCGGGATGATCATCGACCGCTACGGGACGCGTCCGGCGTATTTCCTGGGAGCTATATTCGGTGCGCTCGGGTTCCTGTTGACGAGCCTTGTGCATAGCTATGCTGCTTATCTCGCCACTTATGCGATCTTCGCCGGAATCGGAACCGGTATGCTGTGGGTATCATCCACTGTTTCTGTGAGAAAGTGGTACGTCGGCAGGGCCTACGCAACGATGTGGGGACTCGCATTTATGGGTGCGCCGATGGCTCAGGTAGTGCTGAGCTTGGGTGTGAAAAAGGTGCTTCTGAACACTGACTGGAGAGCTGCAATGCAGGTCCTGGCGATCGTTGTCTTCGTTGCTCTGATCATCGCTGCTCTCATCGCTAAGAAGAGCCCCGAGGCCTACGGATTTAAGCCCTTTGGCTTGACTGCTGGCGCAGCGCAAGCTAAGGAAGAGTATGTGTGGGGCCTTGGCGAGGCTTTCAGCAAGTACGCCATCTGGGGCACCATCCTGGCGTTCCTCACGAGTATGGTGGCAGAGTTCCTCATCTGGACGCAGGTGGTTATGTACTGGGTGAACGACGTCAAGCTTTCGCTTGCGACAGCAACCAACCTCTATGTGGCCATCGGAATCGCAGGTATCTTCACGATGCCCATCCTCGGTTGGGTGGCTGATAAGGTTGTGGTGAGCGTCAAGAACGAGCCGCTTGGCCGGAAGATCATGCTGATCTTCGCTCCTGCTGTCGGGATACTGGCCTGCATCCTGTTGCTCCTCACCAAGAAGTCCCTCGTTTTTGGAGTCCTCGCCTGCATCCTCTTCGCAATATACTGGGCGATCGAGCCCGGCGGGTGCGCTGGCTACGCCGGTTCTGTCTACGGCAGAATTTCTCTCGGTAAGATCTGGGGATTCGCCACGCTGATCGTGATGGGGATAGGGCCGGCTCTGGGAAGCTTCATGGGCGGCTACCTCTTCGATATCTCGGGAAGCTACTACAACTCCATTATCTTCGCACTGTGCGCCTATGCGGCTTCTGTGATCTTCGCTCTGACACTCCCCTTGTCAGCTGAACCCAAGCGGGCAGCCTTGAGGAATGAGTCTGAGAGCGCAGCGTGAGTCTAAAAATGAGGCGTCCATCTATGACCAGTCCATGAAAAAATTAGAGGAGGCGGACACTTGAAATTCTGCGCCGCCTCCTCTAAACTTAAGACACTGGAGGTGGAGCCGACACAGACGGGCGTGCCGACGCTGCATTAGATTTACTATGGAGAGGAGTGAATTTACATGGGAGAGTTGAAGGGACTGGTCTTTGATATTCAAGGATATTCGGTGCACGATGGCCCCGGCTGTAGAACGCTGATCTTCTTGAGCGGTTGTCCTCTTCGGTGTGATTGGTGCGCCAACCCTGAGGGGCAGGAGCTCAAGGAGAGGATGCGTTACAGGGAGCAGAAGTGCAAGTATAATGAGCGGAACTGCAGGCGATGCATCAGCGCCTGTCCGCACGGTGCGATCACAGAGACCGGAGACCCTGAACAGCCGATATCTATAAACAGGGAGTTCTGCAAGGACTGCACGACATTTGAATGCGTGAAGGCATGCATATATGAGGCCATGATCATATCCGGAAAATGGATGACCGTTGATGAGCTGATGTCTGTGATCCAGCGCGATATGCAGTTCTGGGGTGACGGAGGTGGGGTCACCTTTACCGGAGGCGAACCCCTCGTCCAGAAGGATTTCCTGGTCGAGACGATAAAGCGCTGCAAAGAGTCGTTCATCCACACGTCGATCGAGACATCGGGTTATGCCAGCACGGAAACCTTTATGGAAGTGATCAGGTTGCTCGATTTCGCCTTTGTTGACATCAAGCACATGGATCCCGAGAAGCACAAGGAGCATACCGGAGTATCGAACGAGCTGATACTCAAAAACATCAAGACAGCAGCGGAGTCCGACTGGGATGGCGTTCTGGTGATCAGGGTACCGATCATCGAGGGATTCAACGACGATGATGCAAACATTGAGGCGACTGCGAAGTTCCTCAACGAGTGCGGTCTGGATATGGTCAATATCTTGCCGTTCCATAGGCTGGGTGACTCCAAGTATAAGCAGCTCGGCATGAAGTACAAGTATTCTGACCGAGAGGGAACACCCCCAGAGGTTATGAAGCGTGTGCAGCAGATCTTCTTAAACCACGATATAGCCTGTTTCATCGGTTCCGATACCCCCTTCTGATATATAAGCCCCCTGAAGCCGCCTTTCCCCCCTTATTTTAATAAAAAGCTAAGGCGGCTTCTTTTTTCCTCTTTTCTCAAAGCAGCCCCAAATGAGGGAGAAAAAACTAGATAATGGCCGAAAAAATCCTAGAATAGCCTAAAAAATAACGGGAACGGGGTTAAACTGGTAAATTTTCGGGAAAAATAAACTGTGCTGAGATTTGTTTTCCCCGGGTTTGTGTTATAATATCAATAAAAGTCAAAGTCAAAAAAAGTCAAATCCATCGCTGATTCGGGGTGGTGCTTATGGAGTTCCGATCGCTTGTTGCAGCGATTGAAGCCTACCTCAAACAGCTGCTCAGTGAAAGCCCCGAGGGATGGATCGAGGTGAGGAGGAAGGAGATCGCCGAGCGCTTCGACTGCGTCCCCTCTCAGGTGACCTATGTCCTCAACACGCGGTTTAATCCCAAGAACGGGTATCTTGTTGAGAGCCGCCGCGGCGGCAGCGGCTACATCAGGATCTGGAAGCTGGGGGTCGCCCCGCCTCAGATCGCGGAGAAGAAGGTGCTCGGCGAGGGAGTCGACAGGGATCTGAAGAGATGGCTTTATGAACTCACCCAGAGGGGCATCCTGACTGAGCGTGAGTTCGCTTTGCTGAACAGGGCGTTTGAGATGCTCGAGGAGAATTTGCCTAGCGAAAAGCGCCATGCCTGCAAGCTGCAGCTGCTCAGGGAGGTCCTGGGGGAGTGGGGCTTCCTGTGATATCCCTTTCCTGAGCGGACTGTCAGCTGGAAAGGAGGGAGAAGATGTTTTGCGAGGAGTGCGGGAAGAGGCCTGCGACAGTGCACTTCACCCAGATCATCAACAACAAAAAGACTGAGTTGCACCTCTGCGAGGAGTGCGCCAGGCGTCACCAGGAGATCCCCTTCAGCTTCAACTTTGAGCCTAACTTCTCCATCCATAAGTTCCTTGCTGGGCTGATGGATGGAGCGCTTCCCGTCCAGATGCCTGTTGTCGAGGTTCCGCGGTGTCCGAACTGTGGGCTCACCTACACGCAGTTCGGGCAGATCGGCCGCTTCGGCTGCAGCGAGTGCTACAAGGCCTTTGGCAAAGGGCTGGAGCCTCTCATCCGGCGCATCCAGGGCAACGACCGCCATACGGGGAAGGTGCCGCGCAGGGCGGGAGGCAAGCTGAGCTGTCTCCGTGAGATCGAAAGGCTGCGCGCAGAGCTCCAGGAAGCCGTGCGCCAGGAGGCCTACGAGAAGGCTGCTGAGCTGCGGGATCGCATACGCCAGCTGGAAAAGGAGCTTTAAATGAGAGGCCGCAGCGGAAAGGAGGGAGAAGATGTCGATCCGGGATGCTGTAAACAGGGCGTTTACAAAGTGGATGGAAGGAAGTGGGCCGTATGCCTCGGTTGTGTTGAGCTGCCGCGTGCGGCTTGCCCGCAACCTCGTGGGGATCCCCTTCCCTCACCTCCAGTCGGAGGAACAGGGGCGGCAGGTTTTGGAGAAGGTGCGCCAGGTGGCGTATGACCCTGAGGTCCAGAGCCAGGTTGGGGTTTTAGATTTCGCTTCTCTTGCGGATCTGACACCTCTCGATAGGGAGATCCTGGTCGAGAAGCATCTGATCAGCCCCCAGCATGCTGCGGAGAACGGCCATGCTCGCGGCCTCGTGCTCCGGGACGATGAGGCTTTGAGCATCATGGTGAACGAAGAGGACCACCTGCGCATCCAGGTGCTCTTCCCGGCGCTGCAGCTGGAGGAGGCCTGGAAGCTGGCCAGCCGAGTCGACGATGTCTTCGAGAGCAAGCTGAACTACGCCTTTGACGAAAAGTACGGCTACCTCACATCATGCCCGACCAACGTCGGGACTGGCCTCAGGGCATCGGTGATGGTCCACCTTCCTGCCCTGGCGATGACCAGGCAGGCGAGCAGGGTCTTCACCACCCTCTCGAAGCTGGGCTTGGTTGTCAGGGGCCTTTACGGGGAGGGGACAGAAGCTAAGGGGCACTTTTTCCA
>JBNATO010000034.1:0-12918 GCA_049701555.1 Thermacetogeniaceae bacterium
GGAAGCTCATATTTACGCCAACTTCCTCAACCATCCGGAGCGCCGTCCGCCTTTTGTGTGTCTCATCGTCTCCGGTGGGCACACGAGTCTCGTGCTTGTGCGGGAGCACCTCAGATATGAGCTGTTGGGAACTACACGGGATGACGCAGCCGGTGAGGCTTTTGATAAAATTGCACGTCACCTCGGCCTTGGTTATCCCGGTGGCCCTGCGCTGGAGGCTTTGGCTAAGGATGGCGACCCAGAGGCGATTCGTTTTCCGAGAGCGTGGCTTGGGGAGAATGACCTGGATTTTAGCTTCAGCGGGTTGAAAACTGCTGTGATCAATTATCTGGAGCATCTTCGCCAAAAAGGTGAGGAGCCTTTCTTGGCTGATATCGCGGCGAGTTTTCAGGCTGCTGTGATCGAGGTTCTGGTTGAAAAAACCATCTGGGCGGCGCGCAGGACAGGTGTAAAGCAAGTAGCCTTGGCAGGGGGGGTGGCCGCAAATGCCTCTCTGCGCAGCCTTTTCCAGCGGAGGGCGCTTGAGGAGGGATTAGAATTTTTTTATCCTCCTGTGGAGTTCTGTACCGATAATGCTGCGATGGTGGCGTGTGCTGGTTACTACCATTATCTTGCTGGCCATTTTGCCTCGCTGGAACAAGAGGCTTACGCCAACCTTCCTCTTGCAAAAGAATAGGTCCTATATGTCACTGGTCACGTCATGGCAGGAGGAAAGGGCTATTGTGGGAAGGCTGAGGATTTTGTTAGCTTTGGGGATAAGTATTGATGGAAGTCGGTTTCATCACAAATGTGGTTGTGGATAAGTCTGTGAATATGTGGATTGTTTGAAGATTAAGAATTTTTAGAGGCAGAGGTGGAAGAACTAGTGCATCCTATTTTGTTTCAGTGGGGTTCTCTGAAGGTTTATAGCTATGGTTTTTTTGTGGCCTTGGGGATACTGGCAGCGACTATTTTCCTGGCCAAAAAGGTAGAAAGACAGGGGAGGTCAGCCCAGTTTGTAATCGATCTCGTTGTCCTGGCAGTGTTCGCCGGAGTCATTGGGGCGCGGCTGGCTTATGTCTTTCTCTATGATCCAGGCTACTACCTTTCCCATCCCCTGCGGATCCTTATGATTAACCAGGGAGGCCTTGCCTTTTATGGTGCCCTTGTGTTCGGCCTTTTGGCTTGTGGCCTTTACATGAGAAGAAACAGCAAAAAAATAGGCATCTCTCTGCTGTCTCTTTTCGATCTGGCAGCGCCTGCTGTAGCGTTGGGTTATGCCATTGCGCGAATCGGTTGTTTTTTGAACGGATGTTGCTATGGCGTCCCTACTGACCTGCCATGGGGGGTTGTTTTTCCAGCGGTTGATGGATTGCGCAGGCATCCTACTCAGCTTTATTCAATGCTTTCTGGGCTGTTGATTTTCCTTATTCTGGAGTCACTTCAGCCACGCATGCGGTTTCGGGGACAATCCTTCAGCCTTTTTCTCATTTTGTACGGTTTATCCCGCTGTTTGATCGAACAATTTCGCGAAAACACTACTGTGTGGGGAGGTTGGTCTGCATCTTTGGCCGCTTTGATTCTGGCTTTGGCAGGAGGTCTGCTCTATTTCTGCTTCTCTCGCCAACAGGCGCGGAAACGGCTATAAGATGGTGCGGTATGGCTGAAAGCGAGAGTGAGCTTGGGTGCTGAGCCTTGTTCTTAGGAGAGCCATAAGAGAGGGAAATATCCTGCCGATTACATCTGTCTGTAATCTCCGCTGTATCTTCTGCAGCAATTGCCAGAACCCTTGCGGCGTAGAGACCTTTGCCCTGCCTCATCTGCCTTTGTCGCTCGTGCGACGTCTGATTCCCCTGCTGGATCCCCGTAGAAAGATTATCATCGGCGAAGCGGCCTCCCGCATCAACGAGGGAGAGCCCTTTGCTCATCCCGATTTCTGGGCGATCCTTTCGATGATAAGAGGTTTTTACCCCAATGCTGTCATCCAGATTACAACCAATGGGACGCTGTTGAACAGAGCTTCTGTCAAGAGGCTTTATGAGATGCGGCCAGTGGAGCTCAACATCTCATTGAACAGCGCCACTCGTAGCGGCAGGTGGCTTCTCATGGGTGACTCTCATGTGGAGAAAGTCTTGGAAGGGGTCGAATTAGTGGCGGAAGCAGGGATCGCCTATAACGGGAGTATTGTGGCTATGCCGCACATCGTTGGATGGCAGGATCTCTATGCTACTTGCAGATTTCTGCAGGAGCATGGAGCAGCTACAATCCGGCTGTTTTTGCCTGGTTTTACCAAGTTTGCGGCTTCGGAACTTCGCTTTGAACCGTTTGTTATGTACCGTAGGTTGAGGCTCTTTCAGGAGGAGCAGGAGGCTGTATCAAAGATACCTTTGCTTTTGGAGCCTTTCCTATGGGAGGAAGGGCTGGTTGTGCAGGGGAGTGTGGCTGGGGTGATTCCCAGTTCTCCAGCTGATAAGGCCGGTGTCAGGCGGGGGAACGTGATAAAGAGCGTGAATGGAAGGGCTGTGAAAAGCCGGGTTGATGCTTATAAGAAGATTTTTAATTCTGTTTACCCTTCTTTAGAAATAGAGGGGAAGAAAGATGTGGTTGCTTTTCGGAAGAGGAGAGATGATGGGGCTGGTATAGTGATGAATTATGATATAGACTGGAGCGTTGTGGAGAAGGTGAAAAGATGTATCAGGAAGCATCAGGCAAGGAACGTTTTGGTCCTGACTTCGGAATGGGGTTTACCCTGGCTGCGTCAGGTTTTGCCGGAGTGGGAGAAAGTGGGCGCTAGGGTGCGTCTGGAAGCTGTAAAGAATCGCTTTTTTGGCGGCTCAATTGCATCAGCTGGACTATTGACTACTCTTGACTTTAGAAAAGCTCTTCGCCAGATCATTGGGAGGTATGGCGACATCTTTGAGATGGTTTTGCTCCCTGGCAGAGCCTTTGATGTTGATGGCAGGGATCTGCTCGGAAGGCACTATACAAGGCTTAAGGAATTGACTCGTGGGAAAATTGTTGTCGTATAAAAAATCCCCCAAGGAGGGGGATTTTTTATGCTGTTTTTTATTTATAAAAAGCGTGGTTGCCTATTGTGCAAAGATAGGTAAGGGTTTTGAAGAAGCTTCCATCCGCCTTGCTGGGATTGTAGAAGTAGAGCGCTCCACCTGTGGGGTCGGCTCCCGAGAGAGCGGCGTTTGCTGCTCGGATAGCCACCGCGTCGGGTGTCAGGTTGATCTGCCCGTTCAACACTGATTCAAACTGCCAGGGCTCATAGATAACATCTCTGATCGTCTTCGGGAAGCGAGGGTCTTTTACCCTGTTGAGCACGACGGCTCCTACTGCTACCTGTCCTTCAAAGATTTCGCCGCGCGCTTCTGCATAGATCAATTGCGCCAACAGATAGGCGTCGCTCGATGACACCTCTCCTCGTGATGCTTCCGAGTTACCGGCGTTGATATACAGCACCTGGCCGGGGTAGATCCATGTTGTGGTTAGGTTGTTATCAGCCATGATCCTGTCCACTGTTGTTCCGTAGGCCTTGGCGATCAGGTAAAGCGTGTCACCTGGTTGGACAGTATATCTTATGCATGAGGAGTTTTGGATGCTGCTGCTCCCTGCTGAAGAGCACGCCGGCAGCTGGAGAACTTGTCCGGGGTAGATGGTTGTTGTTTTGAGATTGTTGGCCTTGATCAGGCTGTCAACTGTGATGCCATATGCCTTGGCGATCAAAAAGAGCGTATCTCCTGGTTTGACGACATATGAGGAAGTTGAATTGTCAGCCACAGGGATTATCAGCACTTGTCCCGGCACGATCGTGGTGCTTGTCAGGCCGTTAGCCTCGATCAAGTCTTGAGGCGTGAGGCCATATGAGCGGGCGATAAGGTAAAGGGTGTCGCCTGGCTGGACGGTGTAACTCACTGCTGCATAGCTTTTCCCTGCGAAGAGAAGACAGAAAAGAAACACCCCACAGATGACAAAAAATGCCCTTCTCAAATGCTTTTCCTCCTTTCGTTGCCTCCGGGGTGAGCTGATGGGTTCGGATGAAAGGTAGCCCCTACCCCTGCACCACTTCTCTCTAGTATAAGGGTGCAGGAGATTCACCCCTCGCATGCCTCCTGGATCGAGGCATGCTAAATTGGTTCCCCCGTACCGCATCCTCGCAAACGAGGATGCGGATTCGGCATTTTGGTGGTTTTGGTGGTAATTATGGCATTAGTCTACATAATTAAGCAACCCTTGATATGGTATGATGCGAGGGACTTCATGCCCTCTCATTTGGAATATTAAGATTATTCAGTTTATTTGCAAAATTGTTTGTCCTAAAGAGGGTTTGGGATGCAGAAGTTAAAAAAAGGAAAGAATAACTATGTCTTTGAAGAGGATGATGACAGCTGTTCTCAGGCGGTGCTCATTTTTCTCTTAACATTTTTAGGCTAGGGAAGAGGTATTTTTGATTGTCTGTCGAATATATCACAGTTGGGATCTGCCTTTTGGATGAGGGGAGGCCTCCTGTTCACCGAAGCTGTGGCGGTGGGCAGGTTATTATGCCTTTTTAAAATATTGCCCGTGCAAGAAAGGAGGGGAACTCGCTTGAGCAGCTGCGTACATCCTGTGGACGATGCCCAGAAGGAGAAACAGCTCCAGGAACTTTTTGAGAAATGGCGCGGTGTCAAGGGGGCTTTGATTCCCATCCTGCAGGGGGCCCAAGCTATCTACGGGTACCTGCCTAAGGAAGTTTTGCTGCGCATCAGCCGGGAATTGAAGCTGCCGCCCAGCCGTGTCTTTGGTGTTGCTACGTTCTACGCTCAGTTCCATTTGAAACCTCGTGGCCGCAACATTGTCAGAGTTTGTCTGGGAACAGCCTGCCATGTGCGGGGCGGGGCGAAGATTTTTGAGGAGATGCAAAAGATTCTGGGCGTCGGGAACGGGGAAACAACCGAAGATCTCCGCTTTACGCTGGAGACCGTCGCTTGCCTCGGTTGCTGTGGCTTGTCTCCTGTGATCATGGTCAACGACGATACTCATGGGCGCCTTACGCCTGATAAACTGAAGGATATTGTAGAAAAATACCAGTGAGATTTCAAGAACAGTTGCATAGGGAGGCATGATCGCTTATTCCCATAATGAGGGAAGGAGGTGAAGCCACCAGGTTTGTTATCCTCCGGTGGCGGTGGTTGAGGAGCTGCCTGGTGGAAACTTGTGGAGAAGCTGAGGAGCAGAGAGGATTTGAGAAGGCTTCGTGAGGAAGCTAGAGAGTTGATAGCTGCGCGCAGCGCTGAGGGGACTAAGATCATCGTAGGGATGGGAACATGCGGCATTGCGGCAGGGGCTCGTGAGGTGATGGCGGCGATCCTCGAAGAGTTAAATAAGCGCAACATTAAGGCAACGGTGACCCAAACAGGCTGCATCGGGATGTGCGAGAAGGAGCCGCTTGTAGACGTGCAGCGGCCGGGCGAGAAACGGATCACTTATGGAAAAGTGAAGCCGTCGGATGTTCCGAGGATCATCGTCGGACATGTGTTGCATGGAAATGTCGTAGAAGATCTTGTTGTTGCCCGCCACGAAGAAGAGTGAGAAGGTTTCCTGGATGGAAGGAGGGATTGTGTTGCAGCTGGTCAGAGCCCATGTCCTGGTTTGTGGGGGTACAGGGTGTACCTCCTCGGGTTCCAAACAGGTTCAGGAAGCGCTAGCGAAGGAACTCGAGAAACACAAGCTGGATAAGGAAGTGAAAATAGTAGAAACCGGTTGCCATGGTTTCTGCGAGATGGGCCCACTTGTAATAATCTATCCGGAAGGCACCTTTTATGTAAGAGTGCAACCAGATGATGTCGCTGAACTCGTCGAGGAACATCTGCTCAAGGGGCGGATAGTAAATCGTCTTCTCTACAGGGCTCCCATTACTCAGGAGCAGATTCCGGTCTACAAAGAGATCAATTTCTACAAGAAGCAGCTGCGGGTTGCATTGAGAAACTGTGGTTCGATCAACCCGGAAGTTATTCAAGAGTATATCGCTCGGGGCGGTTATGAGGCGTTAGAAAAAGTGCTGTTCGAAATGACTCCAGAAGAGGTAATCGATGTCATCAAGCGTTCCGGGCTGCGTGGGCGTGGTGGCGGCGGCTTCCCAACAGGCTTGAAATGGGAGCTGTGCCGGCGTTCACCGGGAGATATCAAGTATATCATCTGCAACGCTGATGAGGGCGACCCAGGGGCATTTATGGACCGCAGCGTGCTTGAGGGAGACCCCCACAGCGTGATCGAAGGAATGATCATCGGCGCTTATGCGATCGGCGCCTGCGAGGGATACATCTACTGCCGGGCAGAGTATCCGCTGGCGATCAAGCGTTTGAAGATTGCCATTGCTCAGGCTGAGGAGCTCGGCTTGCTAGGGGAGAATATCCTCGGTTCAGGCTTCAGCTTTAAACTCCACATCAAAGAGGGTGCTGGGGCTTTTGTCTGTGGTGAGGAAACAGCCCTCATGGCCTCGATCGAAGGCCGAAGGGGGATGCCCAGAGTAAGGCCCCCATATCCTGCCCAGAGCGGACTCTGGGGCAAGCCTTCCAACATCAATAACGTCGAAACCTTTGCTAATGTACCTGTGATCATCCTGCGAGGCGCCGAATGGTTTGCCAGCATGGGCACGGAAAAGAGCAAAGGCACAAAGGTGTTTGCCCTGACGGGTAAGGTCAACAACACCGGCTTGGTGGAGGTCCCGATGGGCATCACCTTGAGAGAGATCATCTTCGATATCGGCGGCGGCATAGTAGGGGGCAAAAAGTTTAAAGGTGTGCAAATCGGAGGCCCTTCAGGTGGGTGTATACCAGCCGAGCTGATCGATACTCCGGTCGATTACGAGTCGCTTTTGGAAGCGGGTGCGATGATGGGCTCTGGTGGTCTTGTCGTCATGGATGAGACTACCTGCATGGTCGACCTCGCTCGCTTCTTCCTCAACTTTACTCAGGCTGAATCCTGCGGCAAATGCACTCCCTGTCGCGAAGGAACCAAGCGAATGCTAGAGATTCTGACGCGGATATGCAATGGTCAAGGCGTACCTGAGGACATTGAAACTCTGGAGCGGTTAGGACGTGTCATAAAAGAGACGGCTCTCTGCGGTTTGGGAAACACCGCACCAAATCCTGTGCTGTCTACGCTTCGATATTTCCGCCACGAGTATGAAGCGCACATCTTCGAAAAACGCTGTCCTGCGCATGTATGTTCTGCTCTGGTGGTTTACGCTATTGATGAAGAGAAGTGTATCGGGTGTGGGCGCTGTCTGAGGGCGTGCCCTGTTGGTGCGATTAGCGGCGAGAAGAAGGAGCCGCACAAGATCGATCCGGCGAAGTGCATCAAGTGCGGCACATGCTTTGATAAGTGTAAGCAGGGAGCTATTGTCCGTTCATAAGGTATCTTTGGGAGAAGGAGTGTGAGAAAAGTGGCTCTTGTGACCGTCACCATTGATGGGCAGACGGTACAGGTTCCGGAAGGCACTACTGTACTGGATGCGGCTCGCTCCATTGGTATAAAAATACCGGCTCTGTGTCACGATCCTGACCTTACGCCAGTTGGGGCGTGCCGTCTCTGCGTTGTAGAGATTGAAAATATGCGCAACCTCCCCGCTTCTTGCGTGACAATATGCACTGATGGCATGGTGATCAGGACAAACTCTGAGAGAGTCATAAATGCGCGGCGTACGATTCTCGAGCTGCTGATCGCCAACCATCCTCTTGACTGCCTTACCTGTGAAAAGAGCGGAGCCTGTTTATTGCAGGAATACTGCTATGAGTATGGCATTACAAAAGATGTTTTCAACGGCGAAAAGCACGCGTACCCGATTGAAGACAGCAATCCTTTCTATCTGCGAGACATGAATAAGTGTATCCTATGCGGGCGCTGTATCCGGGTCTGTGAGGAGATCGTCGGCAGAAATGTGCTCGACTTTGCCTACCGTGGTTTTAGGACAAAGGTTGCTCCCTTCATGGATACGCCGATCGGAGAGTCGGAGTGCATTTATTGCGGGAGCTGTGTGGAGGTCTGCCCGACAGGCGCCTTGGTTGAGAAGGATATGGTCGGGAAGGGCCGCAAGTGGGAGATCAAAAAGGTAAAGACCATTTGCCCTTATTGCGGTACCGGCTGTACCATTGACCTCAACGTGAAGGATGGAAAAGTCATCGGTGTCACAGGAAATCCGGAGGGTGAAGTCAACGGGAGGTTCCTGTGCGTAAAGGGCCGGTTTGGCTATCAGTTCATCCACAGCGATAAGCGCCTGAAAAAACCGCTGATCAAAAAAGACGGTGTCTTTAAAGAGGCCAGTTGGGACGAAGCCATTGGGTTTGTTGCCTCCAGGCTGAAGGAGATCAAGGAGAAGCACGGTGCAGATAGCATCGCCTTCCTCAGTTCGGCACGCTGCACTAATGAGGAAAACTACCTTTTGAGCAAGTTTGCTAGGGCGGTGGTCGGGACCAACAACATTGACCACTGTGCACGCCTCTGACACTCCCCAACGGTCGCTGGTCTAGCGACTGCATTTGGAAGCGGTGCGATGACGAATTCCATCAACGAGATTGTGGATGCTGACTTTATCCTGGCTTGTGGGACAAACACGGTGGAGTGTCACCCGGTGATCAGCTACAAGATCAACCAGGCTATTCGAAAGGGCGCTCAGTTGGTCGTTGTAGACCCGCGGGTTACTGATTTGGCGAGGATGGCGCATGAGCACCTGCAGCTGAAGCCTGGGACCGATATCGCCCTCTTCAACGGAATGATGAACGCGATCATCAACGAGGGCATTTGGAACAAAGAGTTTGTTGAAAAGAGGACCGAAGGATTTGAGGCTTTGAAAGAGACGGTGGCCAAGTACACGCCAGAGTACGCTGCTGAGATCACCGGCGTTCCTGCAGAAAAGATCAGAGAAGTAGCTAGGGCATATGCCAAGGCGGAGAAGGCTACAATACTATACACGATGGGCATCACCCAGCATACATGCGGCACCCACAACGTGTTTGCAGTTGCCAATCTGGCTATGCTTTGCGGGCAGATCGGCAGAAGGTCGACCGGCGTCAACCCGTTGCGCGGCCAGAACAATGTTCAGGGTGCCTGCGATATGGGAGCACTGCCTAATTTCCTGACAGGCTATCAGAGCGTGACCGACCCCGCGGCCAGGGAGAAATTTGGTAAGGCATGGAATTGCACTATATCAGATAGGCCCGGTTTGACCGTCGGCGAGATGATGGAGGCTGCGGCCCACGGCGAGATCAAGGCGATGTTCATCATGGGAGAAAACCCTGTGCTGAGCGATGCTGACATCGGTCATGTGGTAGAAGCCCTGAAGAAGCTCGAGTTCTTGGTGGTTCAGGATATCTTCCTGACGGAAACCGCTGAACATGCTGATGTGGTCTTGCCTGCTGCCTGCTTTGCAGAAAAGGACGGAACCTTTACCAATACTGAGCGGCGAGTGCAGCGGGTGCGAAAAGCGGTTGAGCCGCCAGGAGAGGCCCTTGCTGATTGGGAGATCATCTGCAAGCTGGCTACGGCGATGGGTTATCCAATGAGCTATAGCTCTCCTTCGGAGATCATGGATGAGATCGCCAGCCTCACCCCCTCTTACGGCGGGATCAACTATGCCCGCTTGGAGGAGAGAGGGATACAGTGGCCTTGTCCATCCCCGGATCATCCAGGCACACCCTTCTTGCATGCTGAGAAGTTCGCCCGCGGCCTTGGCAAGTTCAATCCTGTGGAATTCGTTCCTCCAGATGAAGTGCCAGACGATGATTATCCGTTTGTGTTGAGCACAGGACGCCGCCTGTTCCATTACCATACTGGCACTATGACCAGAAAAGGGATGCTCGAGGAGTACTTCCCAGCTGATTACTTGGAGATCAACTGGGAGGATGCCGAGCGCTTAGGGATCAAGGATGGAGATAAGGTCAAGGTGACGACGAGGCGAGGTTCCATTGTGATCGCAGCAAAGGTAACGGATATTGTGCCTAAAGGCGTTATCTTTACGACGTTCCACTTTGCAGAAACACCCGTGAACGTTCTCACCAATCCGAAGTATGATGCAATAGCCAAGATTCCCGAATTTAAGGTTTGTGCCGCCAGGGTGGAAAAGGCCTGATTAATGGCTTGAAACTGGAGATTGGCCGGGCCGCCTGTGGCGCCCGGCCTTTTGTATCAATCGCTATATGCGTCATGCATATAGGGGGAGTGATAGCAGTGTGCATGCAAGGAGACGAGGATAAAGCCCGTGCTAAGCACCATGGTGAATGTGGCTGTTATGACGGGCATGGTGAGATTATAGGTGGGCGCTACGAAAAACTTGTTCAGCCGATTCTTTTATTGCTTTTATGCGAGAGGAGCGCACATGGCTACGAACTGATCGAGCGGATGTCTGGCTTTGGGCTGGACTTCACGGTGGAGCCCACAACGGTCTACCGCTGTCTGAGGCGTTTTGAGGAACATGGCTTTGTGACATCGCATTGGGAAACTCAGAAGCTGGTCCCGCCCGTCGGCTTTATCAGATCACACCTGAGGGCAAGGAATACTTTAAGGCTTGGTTGAGTGTCTTGAGGAAGCGCAGGGACCTGCTGGATTTTATTCTGGCGCGCGGCGAGGATGTCTTCGATATTTCTGAATAGTTGTTGGAGGCTTTAAGGTGCTCGAGATCAGTGAAAAGGAGTGCAGCAGCGCGCTAAACCGTTCCGGGATCCCTGGCGTTGACTACTGCCTCAACCCCTACACAGGTTGCGGCCATGGCTGCGTTTATTGTTATGCGAGCTTTATGAAGAAGTTTTGCGGGCTCGATAAAAGGTGGGGTTCTTTTGTTCAGGTTAAAGTCAACTTTTTGGAGAAATTGAAAAAGCAGGTTCAGCGCCTCAAGCCGGGATGCGTCATGGTCTCCAGCGTAACTGATCCCTACCAGCCTGTGGAGGGGAAGTATAACCTCACCAGGAAGTCTTTGCAGTTATTGGCGGATACCGAGTTTTAAATTTCGATTTTGACAAAATCAGATCTCATCCTCAGAGATATTGATATCCTGAGGGATGTTTCTGATATCGAGATCGGCTTTACAATTACGACTACAGACAGGGCTACAGCGCGGCTTTTGGAGCCGGGGGCTGTTGAACCTAGAAGGCGGTTTTATGCTCTTGCTCGTCTGGCTGAAGCGGGGCTGAGGACATGGGTATTCATTGCTCCCGTGATACCGGGTGTCACCGATTCAGAGAGGAATCTTGAATTGATATTAGGAGAGGCAGCCAGGGCGGGGGTAGGAAGGGTGGAGTATGATCCGTTGAATTTCTACCCAACGGCAGTGGCAAATCTGAGGTATTTGATTCATAAGCACTGGCCGCGCTCTCTTTTGCGGTTCCAAGCAGCTTATAGAGATCAGAAGGCTTACCGAGAATGGCTTAGGAATCTCGCTAAAGAGCTTTGGCCTGTGTACGGTTACTGATTTTTTTCCCTGAGTTTTATCTGCCGGTTTTTGTATTTACCAGTAAGGCCACACACTCAACATGATAGGTATGAGGGAACATATCGATCGGCTGAACCTTCTCCACTTCGTATCCTTCTTTTACCATGATGGCGAGATCCCGGGCAAGGGTAGCGGGATCGCAGGAAACGTAAACTATCTTTTGCGGCGACATTCTGCAGAGTTCTCTGAGGACCTGAGGCGTAGAGCCGCTGCGGGGAGGATCGAGAATAACGGCATCTGGTTTGATGCCTTTTCTTTCTAGAGAAGGCAAAATTCTTTCTACCTTCCCCTCCATGAATTCTGTGTTCTCGTTGCCGTTGAGTTCAGCGTTTATCCTGGCGGCATTTACTGCTTCTTGGTTTTCTTCGATTCCGAAGACCATATGAACGAGTGGTGCGAGAGCGTGAGCAAAGAGGCCCACCCCGCAGTAAAGATCAAACAAAATCTCGTGCGGTTGTGGTTCCAAAAAGGACGATACAGTTCGCAGCAGGGCTTCTGTTTGAATGGGGTTGTTTTGGAAGAAAGCCCTTGCTGGAACGCGGAACCTGACTTCAGAGATCACTTCTGTATAGTAGCTGTGCCCAAAAAGGATCATTTCGGGTATTTCGGGGATCTCGTCGATGGTGATCACCAGGCCTTTTAGATTGGGAAAATCCACTGCTAGGGCAGAGATGCTCTCGCGGTCGACACTCCTGGGAAAATCGTCAGCCAGCAGTTGTACTAGGAGCTCTCCTGTTGCCCATCCCTTGCGCAGCGCTACTTGATTGACTGGAATGTGGCGATTTCCTCTTAGTTTGCTCAAAAAATCGGCTACTGCTTTTCGGAGATGATGGAAATCTGTGGGGAGGAGCAGACAATCTTCGATCTCTTCGATGATGTGACTTTTTAACTGATAGTAGCCGATTTCTACACCTTCGCTTGTATATCTGATATGGAAGCGGGCATTGTGTCGGTAGCGCCAGGGCTCCTCCATTTTCAAAATGGGGCTGATGTTTATTTCTTTTAGACCACCGATTCTTGCTAGGGCAGCGGTAACCCTGTCTTGTTTGAAATATAGCTCTTCTTCGTAGTCTAAGTGCAGCAGCTGGCAGCCACCACAGTTTTGATAGGCAGGGCATGGAGGAGAAACCCTCCAAGGGGCAGGCTCGAGGATCTCTGTTAGCTTTCCTCTCAAAAAGTCCTTTTTTTCTTCTGTGATTTCAAAACGGACAGTCTCACCCCTCGCCGCAAAAGGTATAAAAACTGGCTTTCCTTCATGCTTGCCGACTCCTTCGCCGGCGTGGCTGTATCCTTCGATCGTTGTTAAGTGGGTTTCTATGGTTGCTTTTTCTTCTCTCAACTGCGTTCACCCATTCCCTTTGTAGTTTTCTTGTTTTTTATTTTCTTTTTCTATTATTTTCTATAATGGCGTTTACTTCAACTGCGTTTAGCAACTTTTTTAATTGTTACGGTTTCGGATCGATGTAACT
>JBNATO010000035.1:0-12703 GCA_049701555.1 Thermacetogeniaceae bacterium
CTGAAAGCCTTGTGCCGCAAGGCTTTCAGGGCGTGTAACAATTTGTTTTAAAAAAATTTTCCCTGCTGCTGAATAATCGTAAAACCCATTTTGCATAATAACATATCATGTATTGAGTGCTATCGGAGAAAGGGTGATAGCTTTGAAATCTAGTTCCCTTATAATCGGGACTGCATGTTATGCGGAGGAGATCCGGGAACTTCTGAGATCCGAGTTGGATTTTTTCTCTAAAGAGAGGATGATGTTTAAGTGCGATGAGCAGGAGGCACCACCCTGGTCATTTTTTATTCTTTTGCCTCAAGATGACAGCAACTTAGGAGAGAAAAAATTTGCCATGAGATTTGCTGTGGCCAAGGCGCTTTCAGAGTTTTTTGTAAATAACTTGGAGGCGGCTTATGTGAAAGATCACATAAATAAGAATTACAACTACTTATCCGAACGGGATAGAGAAGAAATAATCGAGCGTTTGCTGGGAAACATGCAGAAACTTCGGGTTATCCGGAAGAATAGGATTTTACAGAGCTTGTATGATTATTTAGGAGAACATCACACTTTGATAGTCGAAGGTTATGGAAGGTTCCGTTTGAAAGGATACTGGAACCAAGTGCAAAGGATGATCAGAAAAGGTGTTCATGAATTTTTTGTTGAAAAGGACTACAGAGAGTTTATACGTCTTCTTCGCTGCTTTATTGAGTTGCAACAACCAGTGCTCAGCGAGGTTCATGTGTTTATATCAAGGGGAGGAAGCTTTTATGTCTGTGATGCAAAAGGAAATGTGATCAGGAGGGAGCACCTACATGCTCCATCCTTTGCTGTGATCGACGGTGAATTTAATTACAGAGATTATCTTTTGAGTATATTGATCAATTTTACTCCTAAAAAGATTGTTTTTCATGTGACGGAAGAGCTCTGGGGGTGTAGCTCAATTCAGACGATCAGAGACGTTTTTGGAAGCAGAGTAACCCGTTGCCCAGGTTGTGAAAAATGCCATGATCTGCTTCTCCATAAGAGTTGATCGGGGAATGGCAGGGGGGCTGTTATTGACAGCTTGCCTGCTGAGTCGTATAATGCACATAAAAAATGAATAATTGGAAAAATAGATCGATGACGGGAAGAGTACCTTTATGCCGGCCTCAGAGAGGGAGTGCGTGTGGTGGAAGCACTCCTGGCTAGAGGTAAAGGGAAGACCATCCCGGAGATTTCTCCGAAAGGAGACCGTGTCCTTAAGGAGAACGGGCGCGCCCGTTAGAGTGCAGTGTGAGAGGGCGATGAGATTGTCGCCAAGTGGGGTGGAACCGCGGGAGATCCCGTCCCCAAGAGGGGCGGGATCTTTTAATTTGGAGAGCTTCTATAAGTTTCGGTGTGAGGAGGGACGCTTCTTTATGGAAGAGAAACAGCTGTGTGAGCTGATTCCGGTCTTCTTGAAGGATGGGGCGATGCATCATGTTCCTCAGGGGAGCACCCTTTTGGATGTCGCTGCAGGCATCAGTAAGAAGCTGGCTAAAGAGGCTCTAGTAGCTAGGGTGAACGGGGAGCTAAAGGATCTCACTTCTCAGGTGAGACCTGAGGATAGAATTGAGTTTTTGACTTTTGAGGACGAAGATGGGAAGACAGTGTATCGCCACACTTCTGCTCACATACTTGCACAGGCGGTCAAGCGTCTTTTTCCTGACGCAAAGTTGGCGATAGGGCCTGCGATCGAGGAAGGCTTTTACTATGACTTTGATTCTCCGAAGGCGTTTACTCCAGAGGATTTAGCCATGATTGAGGAAGAAATGAAGAAAATAATCAAGGAAGATCACCAGGTGATTCGCCGTGAGGTAAGCCGGGAAGAAGCGATCGAGTTCTTTGCCAAGCGGGGAGAGCCGTATAAGGTGGAGTTGATCGAAGAACTTCCACCCGATGCAAAGATCACCCTTTACAGCCAGGGCGAGTTTACCGATCTCTGTCTAGGCCCACACCTGCCACGCACAGGCATGGTTGGTGTGATTAAGCTGCTTAGCGTAGCTGGCGCTTACTGGCGGGGAAGCGAAAAAAACAAAATGCTTCAGCGTATCTATGGGGTTTCCTTCCCTAAGCAGAAAGACCTTGATGAATACATTCGGCGCATCGAAGAGGCAAAGCGCCGCGACCATCGCAGGCTGGGGCAGGAGCTAGATCTTTTTGGTATTGTCGAGGAGGGGCCCGGTTTCCCGTTCTTTTACCCAAAAGGTATGATCATCAGGATCGAGCTCGAAAATTTCTGGCGGGATGTGCACCGTCGCTGCGGCTACAAGGAGATCAGAAGCCCTATCATTCTCAGCCGGTCCCTCTGGGAGAGGTCGGGGCACTGGGATCATTATAAAGAAAACATGTATTTCCTAAAGATCGATGAAGAAGATTATGCTGTCAAGCCGATGAACTGTCCAGGTGCAATCCTCTATTACAAGACAAGGTTGCACTCTTACAGAGAGTTTCCGCTGCGTCTGGCAGAACTAGGGCTGGTGCACCGCCATGAGCGTTCCGGCGTTCTGCATGGTCTCCTGAGGGTGCGCTGCTTCACTCAGGATGATGCCCATATCTTTATGCTTCCAGAGCAGATCACAGATGAGATTATCGGTGTCATCGACCTGATCGATTATTTTTACAAAACCTTTGGTTTCACCTACAGCGTTGAGGTATCTACGAAGCCGGAGAACGCCATGGGCTCTGATGAGATCTGGGAAATCGCAACAAAATCTCTGATCGAGGCCTTGGAAAAGAAAGGGATCCCGTACCAGATCAATGAAGGAGAGGGGGCGTTCTATGGGCCAAAGATTGACTTCCATCTCCGGGACTCTCTAGGGCGCAGCTGGCAGTGTGGCACGATCCAACTCGATTTCGTGATGCCTGAAAACTTTGATCTCACATATATCGGGGAAGACGGGGCCAGACATCGCCCAGTTATGATCCACCGGGTTGTTTTCGGAAGCATCGAGCGGTTTATAGGGATTCTCACCGAGCACTACGCAGGGGCATTCCCCCTCTGGCTCGCTCCAGTGCAGGTGAAGGTTCTTTCTGTGGCTTCGCGCCATGTCCCCTATGCCAAGGAGGTCGCCAAAAGGTTGGATGAGTGCGGGTTCAGGGTGGAGGTCGATGAAGAGAACGAGAGGGTAGGCTACAAGATAAGGAAAGGGGAGATGGAGAAGGTTCCTTACATGCTGGTGGTAGGCGATCATGAGGTAAACAACAACACTGTCAGCGTTAGGAAGCGCGGGGTAGGAGACCAAGGGAGCATGAGTTTGGATGAATTTATTCTAACCTTGCGGCAGGAAATAGAGCAAAAGCGGTAATATTGACATAACAGAAGTGGCTATGATATACTGGAGCCGGCTTGATGAAAAGGTTGGCATTGGAAGTAGAAGCCCACTCGCTTCTCACCTTACAGCTATCAATGCTTGTAAGGTTATGTGCCAAGCGTTAAAGGATTTGTCGAGATGAGCGGGTGGTTTGTGCCCGCTCTTCTTTTAGTTAGCGATAGTCGAGATCTTTTGGGAGGTGGCGTTATAATTAGCAAAGATTTGCGGGTCAATGAGGAGATCCGTGCGCGGGAGATCCGGTTGATAGGGGCAGATGGCCAGCAGCTGGGGATATTCCCCCTCAAAGAAGGGCTTCGCATCGCGATGGAGCAGGGTTATGACCTAGTAGAGGTGGCTCCGAACGCCAAACCGCCGGTGTGCCGGTTGATGGACTATGGAAAGTACAAGTATGAGCAAAGCAAGCGCGAGAAAGAAGCCAGGAAGAAGCAGCGCATCATCAACATTAAGGAGATAAAGCTGAGGCCGAAGATTGAGGAGCATGATTTTGAGGTAAAAGCCAGAAACGCTAGGCGTTTTTTGGAGGACGGGGATAAGGTCAAGGTAACCCTGATGTTTCGTGGGCGGGAGATCTCTCACGCAGAGCTAGGACAAAATCTGTGTTTGAAATTCTACAAGAGATTGGAAGATGTTGCTGTCTTGGAAAAAGAGCCTAAGGTAGAAGGACGCAACATGATCATGGTTCTTGCACCTAAAAACCAAGAGCAGGTGAAAGGGGATTCGGAGCATGCCAAAGATGAAAACGCATCGGGCAGCAGCGAAGAGGTTTAAGCGCACTGCCAGCGGTCAATGGAAGCGTGCGAGAGCATGGAAAAGCCACCTTTTGGGACACAAGTCTAGCAAACGGAAGCGCCGGTTACGGCAGCCTGCTTTGGTTAGCGCCGCTGACCGGGGTAGGATGAAGAAGCTTTTGCCCTATATGTAAAACCAAAGGAGGTTGTCAGTCATGCCAAGGGTAAAAGGTGGCCCAGTGACGCGCCGCCGCCACAAGAAGATATTAAAGCTAGCGCGTGGTTATTGGGGTGCCAAGAGCAAGCTGTTTCGGATAGCCAACCAGCAGGTAATGAAGTCTCTGTATTATGCTTATGTTCATAGGAGGCTTCGAAAGCGGGACTTCCGCAGGCTGTGGATAGCGAGGATCAATGCTGCAGCAAGACTGCATGGCTTGTCCTATAGCAGGTTCATCAACGGCTTGAAGAAAGCTGGAGTCGGCCTAAACAGGAAGATGCTTGCCGAGATGGCTGTGAACGATCAGCCTGCTTTTGCAAAGCTTGTTGAACTGGCGAAGAAGTATGTCTAAATCTATAGGTACCAAGAGGGTTGTGCAGGCAGTCCTGAGACTGAAGAAGAAAAGGTTCCGAGAAAGAGAGCAGCGCTTTATAGTCGAAGGAGTTAATTTTGTTGAGGAAGCGCTGAAAAGCGGTGTAGAGTTGGACTTTTTGGTGTGTACAGAGAAGGGGTTGCAGCGGGAGAAGAGCAAATCTCTGCTGGAATACCAAGCCAAAGCGGGTATTCCAATATATATCGTGGATGAGGATGTTTTTGCAAAGATAGCAGAAACAGAGACTCCACAAGGTGTTTTGGCAGTAGGAAGAAAGCCTGTTTGGGAAGAAGATAAGATTCTCGAAAGAGATAAAGGGATATGGGTGGCGCTTGACGCCATCCAGGATCCCGGAAATTTGGGAACAATAATTCGGACAGCGGAGGCTGTAGGGGCAGAGGCCGTATTCCTCGGCGAAGGGACAGCAGACCTTTACAATCCTAAGGCCCTTCGCGCCACGATGGGTTCGGTCTTCAGAGTTCCGACTTTCAGCAGGGTTAACCTTGGAGAACTTCTCGGCCGGATGAAAAAATCCGGTATTTTCGTTGTTGCAGCGGACCCTCATGCCGAGCAAATCTATTATGAGGCCGACCTACGCCACCTCCGGGTTGCGGTTGTGATAGGGAATGAGGGACGAGGGATCGACCGCCACCTTCTAGAGTTGAGTGATATCAGGGTCAAGATTCCGCTAGAGGGGAAGGTTGAGTCTTTAAACGCGGCTGTAGCGAGCGCCCTTATCCTGTTTGAAATTAGACGGCAGCAACAATTGTGGCTGCAGGGAGCCGTGTGATATAATCGATTAAAAGCAGAGGGTGTTGATCCCCGAAGGGTGCGTGGGATGAATGTCAGTATCGGCACGCTTTTTCTGGTTGCTCTTTGAACATACGGGATCCCTGCAAGCTTATCTTTTGTATCGGAGATTTTTGCTTCATTAAGTTCATTAAAAAAGCTTCAAAAGCAATGACCAGGAGAGTAAGGATGCGGGGATTCTTCCAGGGAGGCCGGGTCGTGACTGAAAGCCCGTCCAGAATCCCGGTTCTGAAGTTCACCTGGAAGCTGCCGCATTGAAACTCAGTGATCTCACTGAGAAAGTAGATGCGGCCGGGGCTCTGCCGTTAAAAGGAGTGACCCTGAGAGTGGGCCTTTACAGGCCAAGAAGGGTGGTACCGCGTGGGTTGCTGGCCCCCGTCCCTTTAGGACGGGGGATTTGTTTATGTCTGGTATGAGGAGTGTGAGGTAGAGTTGGAACAGGAAATTCTCTGTATTAAAGAGAGCGCCCTCAGGGAGCTGACCTCAGCTGAGACCAAAGAAGAGCTTCAGGCGATCAGAGTTAAATACCTCGGCAAAAAGGGAGAGTTGACGAAGATCCTGAGGGGCATGGGGGGGATTCCGCCAGAGCAGCGCCCCCAGATAGGGCAGCTTGCGAACGATGTTCGTGCCTTCATAGAGGAGGAATTGGAACGCCGCTTGCAGGTTGTTTTGGAGCAAGAGAAGCAGAAGAGATTGGAGGCGGAGGCCATCGATGTGACCCTTCCTGGGCGGAAGGTGCGGCGCGGTCACAGACACCCTTTGACTCTGGTGCTCGAAGAGATTAAAGATATCTTTACAGCGATGGGCTTCGAGATCGCGGAGGGCCCAGAGGTGGAGTGGGACTATTACAATTTTGAGGCTTTGAACATACCCAAGGGGCATCCTGCCCGGGATATGCAGGATTCCTTCTACATCACAGAAGAGATTCTCTTGCGCACACACACCTCTCCCGTTCAGGTTCGTACCATGGAGAAGATGGCGCCAAAGCTGCCTGTAAGGATCATCGCCCCTGGCAAGGTCTACAGGCGAGATGACGATGCCACGCATTCCCCGATGTTTCATCAGGTGGAAGGGCTGCTGGTTGACCGCAACTGCACTCTTGGAGATCTCAAGGGTGTGCTGCTCGCATTTGCCAGGCAGATGTTTGGAGAAGACAGAGAGATCCGGTTGCGGCCGAGCTTTTTCCCATTCACTGAGCCAAGTGCCGAGGTCGATATCTCGTGCTTCAGCTGTAAAGGGGAAGGATGTCGGGTGTGCTCAGGAACAGGTTGGCTGGAGATCTTGGGAGCAGGGATGGTTCACCCGAAGGTTCTTGAAAATGCCGGCTATGACCCGGAAGAGGTGATCGGGTTTGCCTTTGGGATGGGGGTTGAGCGGATAGCTCTGTTGAAGTACGGCATCAACGACCTGCGCCTGTTTTTTGAGAATGACATCAGATTCTTGCGTCAATTTTAGGGGGGTATTGGGCTTGCGCATTTCCTACAAATGGTTGAAGGAGTATGTGGAATGCGATCTGCCTCCAGAGGAGCTCGCTGAGAGGCTGACAATGGCTGGAATTCCTGTGGAAGGGGTCGCTCCGCCGGTTCCCGGTTTATCACAGATTGTTGTCGGGAGAATTGAAGAAATTTGTCCCCATCCGAATTCGGATCACCTCAAGATCTGTCGGGTTGATGTCGGGGGAGAGATGCTTCAGCTGGTTAGCGGTGCCCCGAATCTCTCTGAGGGGCTTAATGTGGCAGTTGCCAAGCCTGGCGTAACCTTGAAGGATGGGGTTACGGTCGAATGCAAGGTTTTGCGCGGGGAGAAATCGGAGGGGATCATCTGCTCAGGTGCTGAACTGGGAACAGATGAATGGGGTTTCGGCGACGACAAAGGGGTGTTGATACTCGATCCTGCAGTGGCTCCGGGGACCCCGCTGGATATAGCCCTTGGGTTGGACGATTACATCTTTGAGTTTGAACTTACTCCTAACCGCGGCGACTGTCTATCGGCCATCAACCTTGCTCGGGAGATAAGGGCTCTGACCGGTGGAAGGATGAAGCTGCCTTGTGTCTGTGTCAGGGAGTCAGGGGAGAAGACTGCTGATATGATCAAGGTGAAAGTGGCTGAACCCGAGCTTTGCAGGCGTTATGCAGCGCGGATCATCCGCGATGTTAGGATCGCTCCATCCCCTCATTGGCTCCAGTACAGACTGCGATCTGCCGGGATCAGGCCGATCAACAACATCGTCGACGTGACCAATTATGTGATGCTCGAAACCGGGCAACCGCTGCACGCCTTTGACTACGATAAACTTCATGATCGCCAGATCATCGTCAGACGCCCATATGCTGGTGAAAAGATGGTCTTCCTCGATGGGGTTCTGAGGGAATTGGAGCCGGAGATGTTGGTAATTGCTGACGCTCGGGAACCTGTTGCGCTGGCAGGCGTGATGGGTGGGCTGGCCAGCGAGGTGACTGAGTCGACCCGCACCGTCTTGCTGGAGTCGGCCCATTTTGATCCCTTGAACATCAGGATGACTGCCAAAAAGCTGGGGTTGCGGACGGAGGCAGCGCAGCGCTTCGAAAAGGGTGTTAACATCAATGGTGCGGTCAGGGCTCTTGACCGGGCAGCTCATCTGATAGAGGAGCTTGGGGCAGGAATTGCTACAGCCGGCGTTGTGGATGAATATGTGAGGCCTGAAGCGCCGCTGACCATCCGCCTCAGAACAGCTAGGGTGAACCGGGTTTTGGGTACGAACCTGGACAGGGCTGCTGTTCAGGAGATACTATCGCGTCTGGATTTCACATCAGAGCTTTGCGGTCACGATGCTCTGCTGGTGAACATACCTTCTTACCGCCAGGACATCAGGCAGGAGATCGATTTGATCGAGGAAGTGGCGAGGCTTTACGGCTATGACCGCATCGAACCGACGATCCCTGTGGGGGTGCTCGGGCAGGGAACCCGTTCTCAGCGCCAGCGCCTGCGAGAGTTGATCACCGAGGTGATGGTGGGCGCTGGATTGAACGAGGTTATCACATACAGCTTTATCGGGGAGTGTTCTCTGGAGAAGCTGGGTCTGTTGGATAGTAAAACTGCTGAGCGGTTGGTGCGGATCCAGAATCCCTTGCGTGAGGACCAGGGTGTGCTTAGGCCTTCACTCCTTCCTGGATTGGTGAATACTATCAGCCTCAACTATAAGCGCAAGCAGGTTGATCTCGGTATTTTTGAGTTGGGTGCAGTTTTTGAGAGCAGGGGAAGCGAAGAGCTCCCTTTGGAAAAGTTGCGGCTGGGGATGGCTGCCTGCGGCAAAATGGAACGGGGTTGGCTTGAACCTGTCCAGGAAAGAGATTTTTATTACATCAAAGGGATAGTTGAGGAGTTATTTGAGGTCTTGGGAGTCCGCGGTGTAAGCTATCAGCCATGGAAGAATACGCTAACGCTTCATCCAGGTAGGGCTGCTCAAATTTTTGTGGGGTCTGAGCTTGTCGGTTTTCTCGGAGAACTCCACCCTGATGTCTTGGAAAGATACGATCTGCCATTGAGGGTTGTGGTAGCAGAGCTAGACTTGGAGGCACTATTACCGCTTGTTGACTTGAAGACTGTTTTCCAGCCGCTGCCGCGTTTTCCGGGTATCTATCGGGATCTCGCTGTTGTAGTTCCTGTTGAGATCCCTGCGGAGAAGATCAGAGCGGCTATTATCGAGAGCGGCGACTCGCTCCTCAGGGAATGCCACCTCTTCGATGTTTACCAGGGGCCGCAGCTGCCTTCAGGTTATCGAAGTTTGGCCTTTTCACTCTTGTTCCAGTCTCAGCACCGCACCTTGACGGATGAAGAGGTGACAGAGATTTGTGGGCGCATCCTAAAGGAGCTTGAAATCCGTTATGGTGCGCGCTTGAGGTAGACTTTGGCAGGATTTCAGTTGTTGCGAGACGAAGACTTACTGAGTTAGGAGTTAAAAGGAAAGGGTGATTGCGGAATGGGGGAGAGTGGAGCCCAGGAGAAGACGAGGGTGACCGTAAAGATCTACGGTGAAGAATATGTGATAAAAGGTTCTGCCAGCAGCGAGTATATTGAAAATATAGCAGCATATGTTGACAGGAAGATGCATCTCATCGGGAACAAGAACCCTCATCTTTCGGTGAGCAAGGTGGCGGTTCTGGCTGCCTTGAACATCGCCGACGAACTGCACAGGCTTCAGGAGGACTATGACAGCTTAGTGAAGCTTCTCGAAGAAGAGAAAATCTTAAAGTAGCAAAAGTACGGGTGTGACAATGAATAACTGGGAAATTGCGCAGATATTTTTAGAAATAGCAGACCTGCTGGATATACTAGGGGAGAATCCTTTTAAGTCCAGGGCATACAGAAAGGCAGCACAGGTGCTGCAGAACTCTTCTCTTGATGTGGAGTATCTGGTCAAAGAGGACAGGCTTAAAGAGATACCCGGCATCGGTGCTGCCCTGGGCGAAAAGATCAGGGAACTGGTTACAACTGGCAAATTGCGCTATTATGAGGAGCTGAAGAAAAAGGTGCCAGAAGGTCTGCGTCACCTCCTGCGCATTCCTGGGGTGGGACCGAAGACTGTTCAGGTTATTTACAAGAATCTGAATATCACCTCCCTTGAAGAGGTGATCGAGGCAGCAAGGGAGCAGCGTCTGCAACAGCTCCCTGGCATTGGCAAGAAGACCGAAGAAGCCATCATAAAGGGAATAGAATGGTTGCAGAAACGGGAGAAGCGTTGGCTGCTAAACTACGCATCTGCTGTAGCTGCTGAGATCCAGCGTTTCCTTGAAGAGCTGAATGGTGTTGACATGGTAGCAGTTGTCGGGAGCTATCGGCGCGGCGAGGAAACGGTAGGGGACCTTGACTTTGTGGTTGCTTCTGAGAAACCGTCGGGAGTTGTTGAGGGTTTTGTCTCTGCTCCATGGGTTGATGATGTTTTAAGCAGAGATGAAAATAAGGCCGCTGTGCTCACCAGGTGGGAAATTCCTGTTGACCTCATCGTAGTTGAGCCTCAGGCCTTTGCCTCAGCTCTGTGCTATTTCACAGGCTCACCGGCGCACAACTCTGCGCTTCAGCGAAGGGCAGGAGAACTTGGTCTTTATCTCGGAGATTACGGGATTATAAGAGATGAAAAAAGGAAACAGAATCTTTACCCTGAGAGTGAAGAAGAGTTCTTTGAGCTCCTTGGGATGAGCTATATTCCTCCGGAGTTGCGGGAGGGCAGAGGCGAGATCGATGCTGCTCTTGATGGCAAAATTCCTCGTTTAGTGAGAAGGGAAGATTTGAAAGGCGATCTTCACGTGCACACCAATTGGAGCGATGGTTTGAACACTATAGCTGAGATGGCAACAGCTGCCAAGGAGCGCGGCTACAGCTATCTGGCGATCACAGATCACACCCGATCATTGAGCGTTGCCAACGGGCTTGATGAGGAGAGGCTCCAGAGCCAGCGCGAGGAAATCGACCGTTTGAACAGGGAATTGGATGGGTTTCAGCTGCTGGCAGGGATGGAACTAGAAATACTGCCCAACAAAACGCTCGATTTTGATGACCGCGTTCTGGCGGAGATGGATATTGTGATCGCCTCTATCCACTCTGGTTTTAAGCAGGATCGCGAGCTGCTGACAGAGCGGATTTTAGAGGCTATGAAAAATGAGCATGTGGACATCATCGGCCATCCTACCGGTAGGCTGCTCGGCAAAAGGGAGCCTTACGAGCTGGATCTTTCTCGCGTTCTGGAAGCAGCGGTAGAGACCGGAACAGCTCTGGAGATCAACGCCTCTCCAGACCGTCTTGACCTGAAAGATGAGCACATCCGCTTGGGAAAGGAGATGGGAGTGAAGTTTGCTATCAGTACCGATGCCCATGATGTCAGCTCATTAGATGACATCAAATATGGGCTGCTGACCGCAAGGAGAGGATGGGTTGAACCTGATGATGTGATCAATGCCTGGCCGCTGCCGAAGCTCAGAAGATGGCTGAAGAAGAAGAGCTAAGAGGAAGAACTGAAAATTAGTGGGAGGGAGAAGCTGTGAGGATACGGGAGATCTACGAACTCGCCGTGCGGATGGGGAAAGAGGCGGATCCACGAGGAGCTGAAGAGGTAAATCGCCTGCTGGAAAAGGAGCAAAAGGCTTATCAAGAATTAAAAGAGTCCGAGAAATCAGAATACGATAGTGAGCGGCTTTGGAACCCTTATAGCGATACCAGGATTCTCTGCGGTGATGAGGATGCAGATGTTCAGGGTGTCCTGGCAGGGATCGATATGGAGATCGGCGAGGTGCTTTTGGCTGATCGCCTGAGGGAACGTGGCAAGAAGATCGACCTGATCATCTCCCATCACCCTGAAGGGAAAGCCTTGGCAGCCCTCCACGAGGTGATGCACATCCAGGAGGACGAGCTTCACCGGTTGGGTGTCCCTATCAACGTGGCGGAAGGGATCCTCGCAGAGAGAATCGCCCAGGTGGAAAGGCTCTTTGCTCCTGTCAACCATAATCGTGCAGTAGATGCTGCGCGGCTGTTAGGTATACCATTTATGTGTGTGCACACTCCTGCAGACAATTTGGTAACAAGCTTTTTGGATAAACTAATTAAGGAAAAGGGGCCCGAAACCCTTGGTGACATTATCGAGATTCTTAAGGAAATACCGGAGTATGCCTATGCGGTCAAGCATAAGGCTGGCCCCAAGATCGTCGTCGGTAGCGAGAAGCGCCGTGCAGGGAAGATCTTTGTTGACATGACAGGGGGAACGAGCGGAGCGAAAGAGGCCTACGAGAAGCTGGCGAACGCTGGAGTAGGCACCGTGATAGCCATGCATATGGGTGAGGACCACCGCAAGGAAGCGAACAAGCACCATATAAACGTGATTATTGCAGGGCATATGGCGAGCGATTCGCTTGGACTTAATCTCTTCCTTGATGAGTTGGCCAAACGAGGCATTGAGATCAACTCCTGTTCTGGTCTGATTCGTGTCAGCCGTATCTAGGAAACATAGTTCTGGAGGTTATGGGGTTAGCGGATGACTGATAGAAGGATACCGGAACTGCTTGCTCCGGCAGGCTCTCCCGAAGCCCTCCGGGCTGCTGTGGCCAATGGAGCAGATGCTGTTTATCTTGCGGGGAAACGTTTTGGAGCGCGCGCCTATGCAGAGAATTTTACACGAGAAGAATTGGTCGAGGCTTTAGACTACGCCCATGGGCGCGGCGTCAAGGTATATGTGGCTGTAAATACCCTTGTTGACAACAGGGAATTTGAT
>JBNATO010000036.1:0-12666 GCA_049701555.1 Thermacetogeniaceae bacterium
CAGACAGTCCCCTCTAGATCACCTTCGGATCGGGGCTGTCGATGCAACAGGGAGCATCGATTTCTTCCTGCACGGTCTTTATCAACCATTCCATATATTCGGCTTCCTCATCTACAAAGATACCCGCATTCACATCGATGTAATGCGCTCCTGCATCATACTGGTCTTTGGCTACTTTCTTTATAGTTTCTGCATCGCGGGCTTCAATGGCTGCTGCAATGGGTTTACGGCTGGCATTTATCAGTTCACCTACGATCAGCATATTCGGGATCATCTCCTTTTCCAGGTATGGGATAAACAAAAATTTTTGAAAAGGTGGCCCTAAAGAGGGCCACCAAGTGAGCATATTAAACGTCCAGCTTCATATATCTTCTAACTGCAGGTATTCTGCTCATAAGGTAATAAGAAAGCATTGCCACTACTGCAGAAAAAGGAGTCGCTGTTGTATAGTTGAAAAGAGCCGATCTTCCTACATAATTTATGGGGTCATAAACAGCACAGAATGCTATCATGCCTAGAATCAGCGCTGCGATTCCTACTAAATTGAAGCCGTACGTAAAAGTGCAAGAATTAGGATCGTCGACTCCATAGACAAATTTCAGATTGATTTTGCGTTTGCGAACAATAAAGAAATCGGCAATAAGCAACCCGATCGGGGGCCCAGCCATTGCTCCGATAACAGCCAAGAACGTGTTATAATGACGCCAGATACCTCCCCAGCACACCAACAATGCGCACCAGAGGCACCAGAGTGTGGCGAGATGCCAGTATTTCATATCAGGTTTGAGGATCTTTGAACTCAAAACGTGGCTGTATGTACCTGCGCTAGCCGTAGATACGTTAGCAAAACCTACTAGAATAAGTGAAAGAATGCCAAGCCACGGGCCTCCCAATTTTACTAACCAGTCTGTCGGGTCAACGCTTTCAACCCCAACGGTGGTCAAAGCCAAACCAGCTACTGCACCAATGCAGACGAAAAGGGCAA
The DNA here is from genome assembly GCA_049701555.1 of Thermacetogeniaceae bacterium. Classification (GTDB taxonomy): domain Bacteria; phylum Bacillota; class DSM-12270; order Thermacetogeniales; family Thermacetogeniaceae; genus JBNATO01. Next base: position 986 of record JBNATO010000036.1, read on the forward strand.
GAGTTATACCGAATCCACCCACACAACCCCAATAGCTACCTCTCTCAGTTTTGACCAACCTAGGCAAAGCTCCCAACGTCGGATACCATGCGAATAGATATGCAAAGTTCCACTCCAAGACAAGAGCATAATTTGACCACGATTTTTCCATAGGATGAGGGGGCTTTAATGCTATAAGTTCACTTAATGACCAGTGGCGTAAAACCAAAACGATGAGTAGTAAACCTATTGCATATAAACATGGCACCATGAGCTTATTGCCGGTTCGCACTGCAATCGGCCCTCTGATAGCAATCCACCAACCAAGAAAAACACAAACCAGAGCCAATAATGTTTCTCCGAAAGCTCCTACTTTGATACCCGTAATAGCAGTGATCAGTTTTGCCATAGAAGACCCAAAGACCTTTGCGTTTATAGCGTACCAACCCCATGTGGCTAAGAAAAAGAGTATTAGAAAAATATTGCTGCCCAGATTGCCCAAGATCGCTCTTTGGTAAACCCAAATATCTACCCCAAGCCTTGTGGCTATTACACAAACTAAGATGACAAATAAAGATGCTAAAGTCATAGCAAAGAATATATTTAAAATAGAAGGAAGAAGACCCATACTTTCTGCCATATGTGCCCCATGGGTGTAGCACCATGTAGCTATCGAAATGCCAGAAAGAACAATGAAAATATCCAATCCACTATAAATTTTTTCTTTTGAAAGAACAGGTATTATGCCGTAGTAAATTTCATCACTTACTTGCTTATCCAGATCTTTACTCACTTAAACCCACTCCTTTCTATTGTAATCTACATCCACACATATCCCAGAGCAATTCCAACAACACATATGACTGCTATGATGAGAGCTCCTATCAAATCATACTTGTCCAGCGGCGGGCCTGGATCATATGATGGGTCGTCGAGAATGTTGCATCTCCTTGCAATTTCTTCTTTGATGCCTTCAAGGAGATCAGACATTTGAGTTCGCCTCCTTTTGTTTTGGAGATAACTATCATGAGATTTGTAAACAAAGTCTTGGTTTTATCACCCCCATCTGTTATATTTGAATTTTTTGAAAATAGATTCCCCCCTTTTTTATCCCAAGATTTATCCCAAGATTGTAAATTTGTAATTAATGCCAGCAAAAATCAGCATATGGTTAGATACCTATCAAGATGCTTATCTAGAGCTAATTGGGAACGATTTTTTCATAACAGAGAAGAATGTTTTCCCAATGCATTATTGAATTAATCAGCCGATATGTTAAAAAGGGAGAGCAGCTTATCCTTTAATGGTTTCTGGGGAACTTTTATTTAATGACAAGAACGGCTGTCCTCAATGGCTGTCCACGAGATTGGTTTTTATTAAAGAGAAGGAAGCAATTTGAAGGAAGCAATTTATTTTTTTTATTTTTCCTCTGGTTAATCAGCATTTATCAGTAGACGAAAGCTGAACTATATTCTCAAACTTTGCTGGGTTTTTGCATTTTAGCTAATGCAAGAATAATGCCAATAACTCGAGTTTTTTTATGATTTGGTTTTTGTTTCATGACGCCGAAAAAATTAGTACTCAATCTCCTCGACAACGGTTTGGATGATTTTAAAATAATTCATTTTTAACTTAACTTTGTGAACTAATTCAGAATTGTAGAAATTTATGGATATCATGAAATCTCAAGAAAACTTTTTGTTTAGTTACGATTCAACTCCTGGCATAGTACTTGCATAAAACATGCTTACGAAAGATGTTCATTACGAAAGAAAGGGGGATTTCGAGTGGGAAAAGTTTTTACAAGGATGGGCGATGGTTCTGGAGTGTGGCTCAGTGAAGAAGAAGTAAGAGCTGAAATCGAAGACGGCACTAATGACGCAGCGGACCGAGGCAAAATTCCTCCACTCACTGAGGAAGAATTAGATCGGCTCTTTGATATTTGTACAAGACCTGAAAAAGTAGTGAGCGTGGAGCCAGGAAATGAAGTTGTAGTAACTTTTGATGCTGGCACTTTAAAAATGGTACGTGTAGGTGTGCCTGTCGACAGAATCCAGTCAATTCTGATACATGAACGCGCACTAGGTTCCGATACTATGGAATTATCTCATATTGATTACAGTTATAAACAGATTAAGCCGATAGCACATGATGAGAAATATTATATGGAGCAATTGCAGCTGATGACGATTATCCCAGTTTTTTACGGAGCTATGCCCAATGTAGGTCTTTACACGCAGCCAGATGGGCCAGTACCTAACTGGTCAGAACTCCTACCTATGGGAAAGATTGCTGAAGCTCAAGCTGCTCAAGAAGAAGCTGTAGAACATGCAGTTAGGGATATGGTGTATGTTGGAAGCACGTTGTACGAAGGTGGAGCTGATGGCATAAATTTTGACACCACTGGTGCGGCAGGCGATGCTGATTTCTTGGCAGCATTGAAGGCAATAAGAACTCTAAAAGAGAAATACCCTGAATTGCCCATAGAATTGGGCATGGCGGGAGAATTTGTTTTAGGTATGCATGGTGACTTATATTTTGAGGATATTCGTTTAGCTGGATTATATCCGCATGACCAAGTCAAAGTGGCGGAGAAAGCGGGAGTGACGATATTCGGTGCAGTTGTTAACACCCACAGTAATAGATCTTTCCCATGGAATATTGCGCGATGCGTTACATTCATAAAAGCATGTACTCAGGCAGCCAATATTCCAGTACATGCAAATGTAGGTATGGGAGTTGGGGGAGTACCAGTTACTGAAATACCGCCACAGGATAGTGTTTCCAGAGTATCAAAAGCTTTAGTGGAAATAGGAAAGGTGGATGGATTGTAGCTGGGTGTGGGTGATCCCATGGGTATGGCTGTTGCTCACACAATTGCTTCTGGCATGGGTGGAATACGAACTACTGGAGATCTAGTAGCTCGTATCCAGATGGCCAGAGGCTTGAAGATTAAAGAAGCAAAAGAATATGTAGCTAACAAGCTGGGGATTTCAGTCCGTGACTTAACAGATGAATCTGTAGCAAGGGAAATAAGAGAACAATTGAACATTGGGCTTATCTATGAGATCGATGGATTTGCAAAAGGTATGGAAGCCAAGTTCAGGATTTCTAAATTGCTGGATATAGAGATTAAGTCGGTCAGTAATTTTATTAAGAGAGCGGGATTATGAATAGAAGAAGTTTCTTTAGGGTAAGGGAGTTTTAGGAAAAAGGAGGAATCCAAAGTTGAATAAGGAGGAAGTGTTGTCGTTAGCAATAGACTCCATAGTTAAGGGTGATGAAAAAAAAGCAATAGAAATAGCAGAAAAGGCGCTGGCAGAAGGTTTTGATCCAGTTGAACTTCTTTCCGAGGGCTTCAGCGTAGGGATTAGAAAAGTTGGAGATATGTTCGGAAGAGGTGAACTGTTCTTACCTCAGTTAATGCTCAGCGCTGAAGTCATGAAAAAGGTTAGTGATATTCTAAATGCTGCTATTCCAAAAGAAGTTTCAGAGAAAAAAGGCAGAATGGTTATCGCCACAGTTGAGGGAGATGTACATGATATTGGAAAAGGAATAGTTGTATCTCTCCTTAGAAGCCAGGGTTTCGAAGTTATAGACTTGGGCCGTGACGTGCCAACGGACAGAATTATTAGTGCAGCGCTGGATGTTGATGCTGACATCATTGGTACAAGTGCATTACTTACTACAACGTTAGTTGAACAAAAGAAATTAGAAGAAGAACTTAGGAGAAGAGGTCTGCGTGATCGATTCAAGACAATGGTAGGAGGGGCTCCGTGTACGCAACGTTGGGCAGACAAAATAGGAGCAGATGCTTATGCAGAAGATGCTGCGGAAGCGGTGCGTAAGGCGTTAGAGCTGTTGAATAAAAACTGATGCGAGTGGGTTACAGAAAGGTGGTGGAAGTCTTTCATATTGAAACTTTTGACTAGAACATTTTGGAGGTGAAAAAAATTGACGAGAAGGAACCTTAAAGCTGGTGTGGACCAATGCTTAGGGTTCGGCTTAAAGATGTTTACTGAGGATGAGCTGTTTGATATTCATTGCGCAACTTTAGAAGTTCTTCAGAATACAGGCATAAAGGTAATGAGTAAAGAAGCACAGGAAATATATGGGGATAATGGATGCGATGTTAATCCAAAAACTAATATAGTCAAAATTCCTCCTTATATAGTTGAAGATGCAATTCGGAGTGCTCCCAGCACTATTGTTCTAGCAGGAAGAAACCCAAAGTATGACTTTGTTGTAGGCGGAAAAAGAGTAGGTTTCACCAGTTTCGGGGAAGGCGTCATGATTATTGACCCTTATACTAGGGAATATAGAGAAACGACAAAGTCAGATGTAGGAAAAACAGCCTTAGTATGCGATGCCCTTGATCAAGTAGATGTCTATGAAAGAGCAGTTTCGGCACGGGATGTGCATCCAGAGGTAGCCATCTTACATGAGGCTGAAGAATTTTTTGCAAATACTTCTAAGCACTGCTTTGCTGGACCAGGAACCGGAAGAAATCTAAGAAAGATGATTGAAATTGCTTCAGCTATTGTAGGTGGCAGGGACAAGCTTAAAGAACGACCAATCTATAGCACTATAGTTTGTCCCACAAGTCCTCTGCAGCTAATAGAAGATTGTTGTGATGTCATAATTGAGAGCGCAAGAAATGGAATTTGTGTTAACGTGCTCTCTATGGCAATGGCAGGAGCAACTTCACCGGTTACTCTTGCTGGAACATTAGTAGTTCACAACGCTGAAGTTCTGAGCGGTATAGTTCTAAGTCAGCTAACCAAAAAAGGAGCGCCTGTGCTATATGGAAGCTCTACGACTCGTTTTGACTTAAAATATTCGACTGCTCCTGTAGGCTCACCAGAACTAGGGGTAATTAACGCAGCGGTAGCGGCCCTTGCGCAATATTATTTGCTTCCAAGTTGGGTAGCTGGTGGATAGGCTGACAGTAAACTCCCTGACGCGCAGGCAGCACATGAGAAGACTATCACAGCATTGCTTCCTGCACTTGCGGGAGCCAACATTATCTATGGGCTTGGGATGCTGGAACTGGGTATGACAATTGATTTTGCCCAATTAGTTATAGATAACGATATAGTTAAAATGGTGAAAAAAGCAGTAGAGGGAGTAGCTGTTAATGATGAAACTTTGGCTGTGGACGTTATCAAAGAAGTGGGCCCCGCTGGCGAGTTCGTAACTCACGAGCACACCTACAGACATATGAGAGCAGAGCAATCCCAACCCTCTCTAATTGACCGTAGAATGCGTGAGGGATGGTTAGAACGTGGAGGAAAAGACCTTACTGAAAGAGCTTATGAAGTGGCTATAGATATACTTAAAAACCACAAACCTGAACCATTACCCCCTGGGGTTCCTGAACTGATTAGAGAAATTATAGAGGAAGCCGAAAAGGAATATGGATTAAAGGAGTAGCTTAAAAAGAGGGTGGGGATGGCAGGCGCTATCCTCACCTTCTCAAGCAAAATCCAGCCAAGAAAATCAGGAATTCCTAGGTTAACGCAAAAACTTACCCTATCAGTTCAGATTCCTGTTTTTCCAACAAAATAAGGAGCGAGATCCTAACTATAATCGAAACCCTCGATTGGACTGAGACAATACCATAAGACAGCTTTATTTACCCTCTTTAAATTACTCCCTTGAAGGATGTAATTATAGACCCTTGTAACCCTTGTAAAAAGGCTCCAATCTCTATACCCCTCCTCCACCTCAAATTTCCACTGAAAACAATTAAAATGCATCAATTTAAGCGCCAGGTTGATGCTCCATCTTTCTTTTAAATTGGCTTTAGGGAAAGCAACAGTTGGCTTCTTCAAAAAATGTTCCAATGGAGTATTGTACGTTGCTAAAAGAACTGCCTTGAGTAAATAAATGGAAAGGAGGGAACTATTGTGAAGCTCGCGTTAAAAGGTGGAATATTGATAGATGGAACAGGGAAGGACCCTATAGAAAACTCACTGGTATTGGTTGATGATGAAAAAATCACATATGCAGGACCTGAGAAAAAAATTCCTGCCGAATACAAGGTTAGAGATATAACAGGTTATGTCGTTATGCCTGGTCTTATTGACACACATCTCCATTTTAGCGGCAATATAAGTCCCGATGATACTGAGTGGGTATTAGAACCGATCTATCAAAAAGCGATTTGCTCGGTAGCCCAAGCTAAGCAGACACTCGAATGTGGGGTAACATCAGTTGGTGAGATATCCCGTTTTGGCATATACCTGAGAGATATGATTGAACAAAAAGTTATTCCTGGGCCGAGAGTAGTGGCAACAGGGCTTGGTTTTTGCCGCACTGCGGGACACGGTGACTCTCATAGACTGCCTCTTGAATACAATGATGCTTCTCATCCTTGGGCAGAGCGTGTTGACGGGCCATGGGATTTGCGCAAGGCAGTACGGAGACGAATACGGGAGAATCCAGATGCCATTAAGATTTGGGTTACAGGCGGAGGTATATGGAGATTAGATCGAAAGGCTGATCAGCATTATTGCTTCGAAGAAATCAAGGCTGTTGTAGATGAAGCATCTATGGTGGGCTTACCTGTTTGGGCACATTGCGAAGGATATAGTGGCGCACGAGATGCAGCAAAGGCGGGAGTTAGCTGTATCATCCATGGGCAAGAACTTGATGAAGAAACTTTGGACATCATGAAGGAGAAAGACATAACATTCTGTCCCACAATGCGGTTTTTTTACGAGTGGTACAGTTATTATGAGCCCCCATATAGACCAATTCTCGATAAGTATCCAGGAGCAACTACTGCTGAGAAGGAACTGAATCGGACTATCGATAATTTTCGGGCAGCAGTGGAAAAAGGGATACGTATTGTTGTCGGTTCAGACTCGTTTTGCAGTTCACTGACTCCCTATGGTAAATATGCAATTACTGAGGCAAAAGCGCTTGCAAAATCTGGTTTAACTCCCATGCAGATGATTGTGGCTGCTACAAAGAATGGGGCTGAGATGCTTAGAATTGACCATATTACAGGAACTATTGAGGCAGGCAAATATGCAGATATCCTTGTTTTGAGTAAAAATCCTCTTGACGACGTCGATAATTTAGATGTTGAGAACATGGTCTTGATAATGAAAGAGGGAGAAGTTGTTAAAGGTGGTGAATTTCTTGAATTAGCAAAATCCTGAAAGGAGGTGCCGTTTTATTCCTAAAAATACACATTGAATTGATGCTTCAAGTTAATTAATTTAAGACAATTTTTTGAAGAAGGGGTGTTGATGAATGAATGAGCAAATATTGAATAGCGTCGCAAAAGCAGTGGTAGACGGTGAACCTGAACTTGTTGTTGAACTGACAGAAAATGCTATTAAAGCTGGAATTGAACCTCTTGAGATTCTGAATAAGGGTTTGGTTAAAGGGATCGAAATTGTTGGTGAGCGGTTCGCAACAGGAGAATATTTTTTGCCTGACCTCATGCTGGGTGCAAAAGCAATGGAGGCGGGAATGAGCATTATTGAGCCTCTATTAACTTCCAAAAAACGGGAGACGCTTGGGCGAGTATTGATGGGTACAGTAGAAGGCGACCTTCATGATATAGGGAAAAATATCGTTATTATGATGCTAAAGTCTTCGGGATTTGAAGTTTTCGATCTTGGTGTGGATGTACCGAGTGAAAAATTTGTTAATAAAGTTAAAGAACTAAAGCCCCAAATTGTGGGTATTTCTGCACTATTGACAACAACAGTAGGTAAACAGCGAGAAATAATTGAAATGCTGCAGGAAGAAGGGCTTCGGGATAAAGTCAAGGTGATCATTGGTGGTGCACCTATTAATCAAGCTTGGGCTGACAAAATAGGAGCAGACGGATATGGAGAGGATGCAATTAGTGCTGTTGCTCTTTGCAAGAGACTTTTAAATATATCGTGATTATCTGTAAGTTTGGTTTGGTTATCTTAAAAATAAAAGTGAAAAAAAGGAGCTGAAAATATGAAGTTTGAGTATTTTAATGATGTCGAACTAGAAAAAATGCATGAGGCTACTGTTGAAATATTGAAGAGAATCGGAATTAGCACTACTTCTACTAGATTAAAAGAATTGCTTCTTGACAATGGATGTAAGGAAAAGGGGGAAAGGATTGTTTTTCCTGAAGATGTAATAGACAAAGCACTTAAAACAGTTCCTCCAAAATTTAATATATATGGTAGAAATGGATGCGATCTTGTAATTGAAATGGGTGAAAGAAAAGCTTATGCCGAAGTTGTTGTTGGCCCACCTTCTATAATTGATCTTGATAATTGTGAAAGGCGAGATGTTTCTATTAAAGATGTAGGAGATTTTGCTAAGCTAGCAGATGCGTTGGAAAATATTCACATTGTATCACCGATATTTCCTAGAGACGTTCCGCAAGAGTTAATTGTAACGATGGAGACAGTAGCTATCTTAAGAAACACTTCTAAACCCCAGCGCATTTGTGTAGAATCATCGCACGAACTTCCTTACATCATTGAAGTCCTCGCGGCTGCTGCTGGAGGTATGGATGCCCTAAGAAAGAGGCCTATAGCGTACCTCGAGATATCAACGATAAGCCCGTTGAACAGCGCTTTTCATCCTGCCGAGGCGCTAATAGACATTGTTGAAGCAGGGTTACCGTTGGGCATAGTGCCTTGTCCCATGATGGGAGGTACAGGGCCGATAACATTAGCAGGCTGTGTAGCCCAGCATAATGCCGAAATTCTTTCTAGCGTTATCGCTAGTCAGCTGTTGAAACCAGGAGCTCCTGTAGTTATGTCCCCAAGGGTTACATTTATGGATATGAAAACAGGTTTAGGGCTCTGGGCAATGCCAGAACAAGGGCTAGCAGCAGCTGCCTCTGCTCAGCTGGCGAAATACTACAACATTCCATCAACAGTGACGGGTTATTCATGCGCAGCAAAAACAGCCGATGCACAGAGTGGCTATGAACACCTTTATAATGCATTGCTACCCGCGCTGATCGGTGTGGATGTTCTTGCTGCTGCGGGGTCATTAGATAACTGCTTGCTTTCCTGTTATGCGATGCTTGTAATAGATGATGAGTTATCGTCAGTTATCCAAAGGACGCTCAAGGGAAGCGAAGTTAATGAGGACACACTAGCTATAGATGTAATAGAAGAAGTAATTAATACCAAAGGGACATTTTTATCCCATAAACATACTCGTAGGCATCTTCATGCTGGGGAACTGTGGGTACCTCCAATCGGAGACCGCTCGAGTTATGAGAATTGGGCTATTAAGAAACAGAAGTTAGAGGATAAAGCAAGAGAGAAGGCTAAAGAGTTACTTGCTACACATGAGGTTGTTCCGTTAACGCCAGAAGCAGACGAAGAGATTGATGAGATATTGAAGAGAGCACAAAAAGAGTTTAATTTAATCTAATCGAAAAATAAGTCTTTTCTCCCTTTGTTTTTCTCTCGCTTGCGAGGCCATCTTAGGTAACTATAATATACCATATCATTTCTTTTTTACATCAGGCCTCGCGCAATTTTTTATACTTCCCTTAGAGGAGCTTAATGCTTAAAGGAGAATTTAGGTTGACATCACATAAATTGTTTTTAGATTACTCTTATCAATTGAATTTGAATCTTTTTTAAATCATAAAATGTTGTTTGTTTTTAGTGCTGTCGCATTGTAGAGACTTAAAAAGCTCGTATTTGGAGGGTCCTGACTATAATGAATAAACCAAAAGACAAGCGAAAAATTAATTTGTAACAGTTTTATTACAATACTTGCGTATTAACCTATGTGCTTTACTTTGGCTAATGGCTAAAGCTTCAGCAACTTTATAGGAACTCTTAAATTGTTTGTGGGCTGTTACTACTAATTCTTTCTCGACTTCTTTAATAGCTTCTTCGAGGGGCATGAAATGTGGCATTGATATATTTTCTTTTTTCGTGTTATCTTTACATTTATCCATATCAATTGTAAGATGCGGAATATGTGTGGGTTTAATTATTTCCTCAGGAACTGTTATAACTAATCTTTCGATAATATGAGATAATTCCCTAGCATTACCAGGATAGTCATAGGCCAGCAATATTTCTAATGCTTCTGGTGAGAATCTGCATTTTCGACCGTACTTTTTGTTATATTTCTGAAGATAATAGGTGATTAGAGGCATAATATCGTCTCTTCGTTCTCTAAGCGGTGGAATAGTTATCTCTATTACGTCTAATCGATAATAAAGATCTTCTCTAAAAAGACCTTTTTTAACTAATGCTTTAAGGTCGCGATTTGTTGCAGCTATAATTCTTATGTCTACAGTCTTTGCAGTTTTGCCTCCTACCTTGATAAATTTGCGTTCTTCTACTACTTCCAATAGTTTTGCTTGTAGTTTGAGAGGTATTTCAGCAATTTCATCAAGGAAAAGAGTACCTGAATCTGCCAGTTCAATTAAGCCAGGTTTGCCAGATTTATTAGCTCCAGTAAAAGCACCAGGATCATATCCGAATAACTCTGATTCAAATAACTGTGCTGGTATAGAGGGACAATTCAATGTGATAAAAGGACCTCTCCACCTTTTGCTCATTTTATGAATACATTTAGCTAGAAGACTCTTACCAGTGCCGGACTCGCCCAAAATCAATATATTCGAGTCAAGAGGTGCTACTTGTTTTGCTACTTCAAATACTTCCTTCATTTCTTTGCTGACAATAACAAAATCAGCGGTATCTAATAATGTTTGTCGAAGGTGTTCAGTTTCTTCTTGGTATCTCCTCATATTTGTTGTCAACCTTGTTTTGATCTCATCTAGCTCCTTCTGAAGTTTTAGTATTTCTGTTACATCTCGAGAATTCATAACTATCATAGAGACATTGCCATTTTCGTCCAGGACAGGGGTAGCTGTTACTAAAAGTTTGAAACCCTTTATTGTTTCTTGAATCAAGCTGATTCTCTTTTTCTCTTTTAATATATAGGGAGTTATAGATGGACACCATAATCCTTTAGCAGCTAGCTCAAAAGATGATTTTCCTATAATGTCCGAAGCTTTGATACCATAAAGCCGCTCACATGCTTTATTAACGAATATAACAGTTCCCTTGCCATCTACTACAAAGATTTCATCATAAGAATTATCAAGTATTTGTAACAATTTTTCCCTATCTAAACTTTCTAAGTTCAACTCACTACCCCTCCCCAAAAGGTAAGCAAAGGAAGAAAGGATAATCTTGAGAAAATATGCGACGGTTTATTTCTCTCTCTTTTCCCACCACCCTTGTTGTACGGTCAAAATTGAAGAGCCAATACCCAGCGATTTATATTTCTTAATGACCTGGAAAAAGCCATGTCTAACAAGAAAACCAATGAGAGCTTTTGAAGGGAAAAATTCCAGTATTATTGAATTTTTATCTTAGAACCTGTCCCGAAAATGACTTTGCAAAGGAAGAGATCTTTATCTGTTGGTGTAACCGAGGTGACATGATTGTCTACAAGGATAATTAAATTGTGGTTAGAAGACACTGCTGAGAGCGTTTTGATTCATCATTCAGTAGCATCAAGTGCGTGGCATTTGTGGACGCTTGTAGGCGGGTAATATTTGGAGGGAATACTTTTTCCATAAACTATCATATCTATAATCTATTATATAACATTTTTGTATTTCAACTTTCGCTTTTTTTTCTACGTTTAACCTGTTCTGGAGAAGCTCGGGATGGCGCCGGCAGCGAAGGATCGCTACCTGAAAT